>CANPDS010000012.1 GCA_947573015.1 uncultured Muribaculum sp. | reverse complement strand
AGCACTTAACCGACTAATACTTTTTATGAAACGATTATTAATTGCATCGGCCTGTATGGCCATGTCCACCGCCTATGCCATTGCTGCCGATAGCATGGTGACACGCAACCGTGGTATCGGGCTTTATCCCGGCAATCCCACCGAATACTATCCCTCCATAGAACGTCGCGGCACAGAGGGCAACCGCTATTACCTCGACGGAAACCAATGGCGCATGAATGGGCTGCAGCACACCCATCCGGAAGGCGAAGCCATATCCGATGCCAATTTCGACGATTCAAAATGGATGCAGGCCACCGTGCCATCCACCAACTTCATGAACTATGTCAACTCCGGACGTTGTGCCGATCCAAACTATGGCGACAACATACTGCATGTGGATCATGCTCCTTTCGCCGATGATTTCTGGTATCGCACCACCTTCCGGCTACCCGATAATCTCGCAGGGAAAACCGACCATATATGGCTGAATTTTGACGGAGTGAACTGGAAAGCGCACATATTCCTCAACGGTAAACGCATCGGGCGTATTGCCGGAGCATTCAACCATGGCCGTTTCGACGTGACGCCATACCTCTCTGCCGGCGAAAATGTTCTCGCCGTAAAGGTCATCTCCAATCACCATCAGGGACGCATACACAACCGCACCATCAAATCAACAGGCCCCAACGGAGGTGTGCTCGGTGCTGACAATCCCACATTTCATGCCTCGGTAGGATGGGACTGGATACCAACTATCCCCGGTCGTAACGATGGCATATGGAACAATGTATACCTCTCTGCCGAAGGACCGGTAAGACTCTCCGCGCCTATGGTAGATACTCGTCTCAACCTACCCGACACAATCGCCACACTTACTCCAGCCGTGACACTGACAAACCCCACAAAAGACACGGTAAATGGCATACTTACATTCTCTATGGGCGACATATCCCTGAGCCAGCCTGTCAAAGCAGCCCCCGGCACAACATTCACAGCAGAGTTTCATCCGGAACAATTTCAGGCACTGAACGGAGTAAGACTGCCTCTTTGGTGGCCAAATGGCATGGGCGAGCCTACACTCCATCCGGCAACATTTATCTTCAGCCCTACCGACACATCAATGCGTGCCGACACTCTTGCTTTCAACGCCGGTCTGCGCCAGATCGACATGGTTGATCCTGACACCAATCTCAAAGTATACGTAAACGGACGCCGCATGGCACCTCTTGGAGGGAACTGGGGATTCCCGGAAGCCAATCTACGCTATGGAAAGAGAGAATACGATACCGCCCTCGATTTCCACCGCCGCATGCATTTCACCACCATACGCAATTGGGTGGGACAGACCGGCGACGAAGAATTCTACGATGCATGCGACCGCAATGGAGTGATGATATGGCAGGATTTCTGGCTTGCCAACCCCGGCGATGGTCCTAATCCCGACGACGAGAGTATGTTTATGGAAAATGCACGGGATATGGTAAGCCGCATCCGGCGTCACCCGTCAATACTGTTGTATTGCGGACGAAACGAAGGCAACCCTCCCGCCACCCTCGACCACGCCCTCCGACAGTGTGTCGACTCGCTGCATCCCGGCATGCTCTACATACCACACTCCGCATCAAACGGAGTGAGCGGATTCGGCCCATACAACGCCCGTCGCCGACATGAATATTTCGAAAATCAAAGCGGCAAAACCCACTCCGAACGCGGAATGCCCGCTCCGATGAACTACGAGAATCTACGCCGCACGCTTCCCGACTCCATGTTCACAACAATATTTGGCCGTGGATTGACATTCCATGACTTCACTCGCCATGGTGCACAAGGGGGCGACACATTCCTCGACATCATGCAGAGCAATTTCGGCAAGATCGACGACGATGACATCAGGCGCTTCACACAGCTCGCCCAATGGATCAACTACGACGGCTACCGTGCAATGTTCGAAGCGACATCCCGTCACCGGCAAGGATTGCTCCTGTGGATGAGCCATCCAGCATGGCCAAGCATGGTATGGCAGACATACGACTACTATTTCGAACCCACGGCCGCATTCTTCGGCTCGCGAAAAGGGTGTGAACCGCTTCATATACAGCACAATCCCCTCACCGACTGCACGGAAATCGTAAACCGCACAGGCATGCCACACAAGAAATTCACCGCTACCACACGTCTGCTCGACATCTACGGCAAGCAAATCGACATGTCGAAAACAAAGATAGACATAGCCACAGATACCACACTCCAGATAGCTACCCCCTCACTACCTGCCGGTTATAATGGAGTCTACTTCCTCGACCAATCGTTGACCGACAGTAAAGGGAAGATACTTTCAGAGAACTTCTATGTCCTGTCAACCGAACCCTACAACTATCAGGCGCTAAACACCATCGGCAATGCCACAGTAAAAATGTCATGCTCCAAGCCACGCAGCAAAGGCACCTCCCAAGCCATGACTGTAACTCTCCGCAACACCTCCAAAACACCGGCCATGCTATTGCGTCTCAATCTTCTTGATGCCGACGGCGATCAGATACTCCCGGCAAATTACTCCGACAACTACATACATCTGATGCCTGGACGCACTGCCACTGTAACAGTAGAATGGGATATGGCCGACACCCGTTCCGACTCACTTCCCCACATTGACATCACCGGGTTTAACCTTGCTGACTGACGACAAGACATGCTATCACACATATCATCAACACTCTCATTAGCCCTGCTATTGGGCTTGAGCGCGGCAAATACCGCAGCCCACAACAGCTTTTCATACGACTACCCACGCTCTTACAGCCAATGGCAGGAAGCATTTCTGTCGGGCAACGGAAAGACCGGAATAATGGTGTTCGGCGATCCACAGCACGAGACTGTAATATTCAACTCGCGGCATTTCAACTTTCCATCCACCTCAAGCCGTTCATTTGCCAAAGTGCCGCGCGATACTGTAGAAAAGATAAGCCGCCTATGTGCCGAAGGTCGATTCCCGGAAGCCAACTCTCTGGCGGTGTCATCATCGCAATATAAAGGTGGAGGCGACGGCGGACGTCACCCGGGCTTCGCACTTAAAATCGACATGCCCGATGGTGGCAAGCCATCGGAATATAAGCGTTCATGCGACTACTCTACCGGAGAGATCTCCGTGGAATGGTCGGATGCAAACGGATCATGGCGCCGCCGGTCATTTGTGTCGCGCGACAAAGATGTGGCAGTGTTCAACATAGCCTCCACCGACGGACACGAAGTGTCATGCACCATATGCCTACAGCTTCCGGATGGTGCCAATCTACCATCAGGCATGACCGCCGAATCCCATTCCGGACACAATGAAATCGGAATCCATGTGAATTATGCCCATCCGATGGAGCGGCGCGGATTTGACGGTCTGGTAACTTACAATATCGAGGGGGGCCGCAGCGACGTGCGCAACGACACGCTGTATATCAACGGCGCACGCAATATAACCCTGATAGCCCGCCTCGACACATTCTCCCAAGGCAACTCCGTAATTCCCTCCATACACAACTACCTGTCAGAGCTACCGGATGATTACAATACACTGCTGAAATGTCATACTGCCATACATGGCGGTATCTTCAACCGTCTGGCGATCGACCTCAGCGCAGATCCTGCATGCCGGGCACTCCCTAACGAATCGCTCCTTGCCATGCAGAAAGTCAGCGACAAACCAGTAACGGCACTTTGGGAACGTATTTTCGATTCCGGACGCTACCATTATCTTTCGTCAAGCAGCGAACTGACCCCTCCCGACCTGCTCGGTATATGGACCGGCGACTGCAATGCCGGATGGGGAGGGTATTACCATCTTGATGCAAACCTCAATCTCCAGATAGCATCGGGCAACATCGGAGCCATGCCTGAAGCGATGGAAGGGTACTTCAACATCAACGAAGCTTGGGCGGATGATTTTGAAAAGAATGCCCGCGACCTGCTCGGATGCCGGGGCATGGTGGCATGCGGCAACACTCCGGGTCTATCCTCCGGCCTCATGGCCTCGATAAATGAATATTACCCCTACCACTATGCCACCGGCGAGGAGGCATGGTTGCTTTACCCATTTTGGGAGCACTATCAGGTGACAGGCGACACCACATTCCTTCGCCAACGCCTCTATCCGCTACTCGCCAAAATGGGCGACTTCTACGAGGATTTCCTACGCCATCGCGATACCGACGGCCGGTTCATACTCACAGGATCAGTCTCGCCGGAGAATCAGCCCGGCAATCTCCCCGTCTCGCTACTCAACAACTCAGCTTTCGACGTTGCCGGTGCAAGATGGGCGTTATCCACACTGATTCGCATATGCGACATACTCGACATCGAATGCCACCCCGGAGGCGCACGCCACCGTTGGAACTCAATCTACCGCCAGCTCCCTGATTATCGGATAAATGCAGATGGAGCCATAAGCGAATGGGGATGGGAAGGTCTCGACGAACACTATGACCACCGCCACCTCAGCCATCTGATGATGGTATGGCCATTCCGCGAGACATCACCGCAGCGCAACCCCTCCATCTACTCTGCCGCACGCAGGGCATTGGCCATGCGCGACCGCCACAACTACAGCAATGCCGGGCACGGCTATCTCCACGCAGCCCTGATCGCCGCAGGAGTACACGATCCATCATCGCTTGCCGATAAAATGGCGAATCTAACGCGCAGGGATTTCTACTACACAAACCTCACCACCGCACACTATCCCGATCACGGAGTATTCTGCACCGACGTGTGCCACGCCATGCCTGCGATAATGATGGAGATGCTCGTCGGTTCGGATGAAGAGGGCATATGCATCCTGCCGGCCCTGCCATCCGGTATCCCGACAGGCTCCATCAGCGGAATGCGCACACGCTGCGGAGTCACCGTCGATAAGCTCGTGTGGGACAAAAACTCGGCGAAAGTCACCCTCACATCATTGCACGACCGCGATATACTACTCTCTGCCATGGACGATGAGCCTGCCACCGTGCATCTGAAAAAAGGGAGTCCGACCACTATCGAGCTGCCACTCAATGGCTACCGATAAGCCGATAATAGCACCCTCCAACATGCCGTACCGTCAAAAAATTATATGTTTTAGAGCTTGAAGCCGAATAGAATTTGTAACTTTGCTCTCAATGAGCGCGAAAAAAAAGGCTGAAGAAACATTTACCCCCTCACCCGGTACTGTACAACAACAGAACAGTGCCCCGGAAGGACGGCCATCAGCTACTGAAAAATGGACCGAGATCACTCTTCTTCCTGAATGGGAAGAGGAGTACTACCTCGTATATACTGCAAAAAAGTATGGCCGCTGGGTAATGCTCAAGACCCTTAAACCGGAATATGCGGAGTTGCCCGAATTCAAGCAGATGCTTGAGAAAGAATTTGATGTACGCTACAATCTGGCGCATCCAAATATCGTGATGATCAACGATCTTGAGTATGTGCCCACTCTCGGGCAATGCATCATCACCGACGATGTGTATGGAGACTCCCTGCGCAAGCTCATCGATGAGAACCGCATCACTCCGGAAATCCTTGAGAAGCTGCAGCACGAACTGGTCGACGCCATCGATTACATACAGCGCAACCATATCGTGCACCATCCGATACGTCCCGAAACCATATATTTCACTGAAAATATCGGCAACCTCAAGCTGATCGACGTAGGATTTGACCAACGCCAGCATCTCGAACCGGCCGATGCCTCGGAAGACATATACCGCTACGGATGTGTGCTCGATGAGGTACTCGATCATGTTCCCACCAAACTCCCTACCCTACGCAAGGTAGCGCAGCGATGCAAGGATTCCGATCCAGCCCACCGCTACCGTGACGTTCAGGACCTGCATCTCGCATTTGAGCGGCGCAACAGCAATCAGGTATATATATTTCTGATAGTATTCCTGCTCGCCATGATATGCCTGCTCACATGGCTCAATATGTTCAACTCATAAACCCACTGAGTTACTACTGCTATCATCAACCAAAGTCAACCCGTACTTCCATTCTCACGATATGGCTGTTGAAATAAAAGAAATCAAGCCCACAAAGGCCGAACTGACAAAATACACCCAATTTCCAATCGACCTCTACAAAGGCAACTCTTATTTTGTTCCACCGCTTATCAGCGATGATGTCGACACTCTCTCACGCTCGACTAATCCGGCATTCGTCTTCTGCGAGGGAATATCATGGATGGCGTACCGCGACGGCAAACCTGTCGGACGCATTACAGGCATAATCAACCGCAATGTCAACGAACGCACCGGCAAACAGGATCTCCGCTTTGGATTCACGGATTTTATTGATGATGATGAAGTTGTCGATGCTCTTTTCGACACTCTTGCCGGATGGGGACGTGAGAAAGGCATGACATCCATGGTAGGTCCGCTCGGATTTTCCGACCTCGACCATGAAGGAATGCTCACCTACGGATTTGACGAAATGGGCACTATGGCCACCATCTACAACTATCCTTATTATCCACGCCATATGCAGCGCATGGGATTCGAGGAGGATGTAGAGTGGGTGGAATACAGGATCTCAATCCCCGACAAGGTGCCCGATCAACTGCAACGCGTGGCCGACATAGTGCGACGCAAGTATGGGCTGCGCACTGTAAAATATACATCAGGCAAAAAAATCAAAAAAGATTACGGCCAGGCTCTGTTTGAACTCATCAACGAAACCTACGACAAGCTTTATGGATATTCTCCCCTCACCAAACGCCAGATAGATTATTATATCGATCTGTATCTGCCGATACTCAAACTGGAATATGTAAGCCTTATCGTAGACAAAGATGACAAACTCGTAGGTGTGGGCATATCCCTTCCCTCCATGTCACGTGCGCTTCAAAAGAGCAAAGGACGTCTGTTCCCTACAGGATGGTATCATCTGCTCAAAGCCATGTACCGCTACAACGACACTGTCGATCTGCTGCTTGTGGGCGTATCGCCGGAATACCAGAGCAAGGGTGTCAACTCTCTGCTTTTCACCGATCTGCTGCCTACATATATCAAAAACAGATGCCGTTGGGCCGAAACCAATCCGGAGCTCGCCGACAATGAGAATGTGCAGCAGCAATGGAAATTCTTCGACAAGCGTCAGCACCGCCGCCGCTCTGCATTCCGCAAACCAATAATCTGAGAACTCCGAGAGCGCTGAGTATCCGGAGTTCTCTGATGCTGCCCAAACAGCCGACCTCAGCCAAACCTTATCCTCCTCTCCATCTGTTTGATTTTTGATTCTAATTTTAAGATAGTTAATTTTTAGTGATGAAAAACTGTTCATTCCGTTGCGCCGCACTATGTGCTGCCGCAACGCTCGCGCTATGGCCCTCCATAGTCACGGCTCAGGTGGTCACCACCAATCCGGCAATCATTACCGCCGACACCAAAAATATCGAGATTACATTCCATACCGACTGGGGCAACGGCGGCATGGCAAACATCACATCGTCGACAGCGGTATATGCTCATACCGGTCTGATCACAAACCAATCAGAAACCCCTGGTGAGTGGACATATGCCCCCACTTGGCCCGACAATTCTGCAAAATACAAACTCACATACTCCGCTCCTCATGAGTGGAAACTCTCCATACCGGATATCAGGCAATATTACGGCGTAACCTCATCATCGGTCGATATCAAACAGATGGTGTTCGTGTTCCGTGATGCCGCAGGCTCCAACGCACAAGGCAAGACCATCAACGGCGGCGATATATCCATTACGGTATTCCCCTCCGGATTCCCGGCACCAACCGCCAAAGCCTATCCCGGAGGTAAGCCCGTGCAAGGTGTAGTGACCTCTGCCGACGGTTCATCCGCCACATTCTGCTTTGCCGCTCCGGAGAAGGAGATGGTGCAATTGATGGGATCATGGAACGATTTCGAACTCACGCCATCACAGCAGATGCACTACACTGACTACAATGGCATCCGCTATTTCTGGGCCACCGTCGAAGGTCTTAAGCCGTCGACAGACTACACATACTACTATCTGGTTGACGGCCAGACCGCAGTAGGCGATCCTTATGCCCGTCTGGTACTCGATCCGAACAACGATAAATATATACCGGCCTCCGTGTATCCCGACATGCCCGCATATCCTGCGGAGTATGTGGCAAATGTCCCGGTAGCGATATACAACTCCGACAACGGAAAATACTCCTGGCAAGTAACCGATTTCCAGCGGCCGGCACAAGAATCTCTGGTAATCTACGAGGTACTTATACGCGATTTCACCGGCACCGAGGGAAAAGCTCTCGGCAACGGCACCATAGCAGGCCTCATCGACAAACTCGACTATATAAAGGGACTGGGTGTAAACGCTATAGAGCTATTGCCGGTGATGGAATTTGACGGAAACAATTCATGGGGCTACAATCCCAACTTCTACTTCGCTCCCGACAAAGCCTACGGCACTCCCGACGACTACCGCCTCCTCGTTGACGAATGCCACGCCCGAGGATTGGCAGTGATCCTTGATGTCGTGTTCAACCAGACTGCCGGACTACATCCATGGTACCTTATGTATCCGATGGTACTATCGAAATTCTACAACGGCACATCACCACATGCCTATTCAGTGCTGAATGACTGGAACCAGCAAAACGATCTGGTACAGCAGCAGTTTGCCGATGCACTGCGTCACTGGCTGAGCGAATACCGTGTAGACGGTTTCCGCTTCGATCTTGTAAAAGGCCTTGGCGACAATGACTCATATGGCAATACCTACTATGAGGCCACAAATACCTGGGGCACCCCATCCGAACCTAAAACTGATGCCTATAATGAATCGCGCATCTCACGCATGGCCCAGCTGCATGCAGCAATAAGCGAGATTGATCCTACAGCATACTTCATCAACGAGGATCTCGCCGGGGCACAGGAAGAGAACAAACTTGCCGAGAACGGCGACCTCAACTGGGCCAACATAAACAATCCCGCATGCCAGTTTGCCATGGGCTACGAGGAACAATCAGGGCTCAACCGATTTTATGCCCCTTCCGATGGCGGACGCCTGCGTGGATCGACAGTAAGCTATGCCGAAAGCCACGATGAAGAACGAATGGCCTATAAACAGACCAAATATGGACTGAGCTCCCTGCGCTCCAAAACGGAGATGCGCATGCGCCGCCTCGGATCAGTGGCAGCACAGATGCTGATGTCACCTGGGGCTCACATGATCTGGCAATTTCAGGAGTTCGGAGCCAACCAAACTACAAAGAACACCGACGGGTCAAACAACACAAATCCCAAAATTGTGGTATGGTCAAACCTCAACAGCACATATAATGCCGCTCTATGCCAAAGCTACCGCGATCTGCTAAGCATACGCAATAACAATCCGGAATTGTTCGGCAATGAATCGGATGCAACCATTCTTCTCAACGGCTGGGCCGAAGGACGCACAATACTTCTTTCATCAGGCGACAAAAAACTTATTGTGGCAGTAAATCCGCTTATCGACGCATCAATCGACATATACATACCCTCGACCATCAATGATCCGTCGAAACTCAGACTTCTTGCGGCAAGTTATAACACCAGTCCATCAATAAGCAACGGAAATATCACGGTCGAACCGGGAGCATTCGCAGTCTACGGCACAGAAGAGGTATCGGCCATCGATGATATATACGACGACACAGATTCCACCCTACCGGTAAGTTACTACAATCTACAGGGACGTCCTATCGCGTCGCCGGCAGCCGGACAGATAGTAATCAGGCGTCAGGGCACCAAGGCCACCAAACTTATCTACAAATAACCCGTCCACACAACATCTGTTGATCTTCATAATATAGCGGCGTGCCTGAATATTTTCGGGCACGCCGCTATATTATGAAGTAATCGGCCCGACTACATACGGGCGTAGCCAAGCACTGTCGGACTCTCCACATCCACGCCATACTCCTTGGCACGCGCCAAAATTGCCTTGGCAAGCTTTGGCTTCAGTTCCTCAGGACAATATCTGAAATAAGCCTCTGCAGCACGCACATGTGCGGCATCAGGCATTGGATACTCACGTCTCTCGGGAAGCCCGAACACGCTATCGGGCAACTCCTTACGTTCATCGTATGAAATCTTGTCAGTCATGATCAAATATTTATATGCCTATATACTATTTGTTTACATTCCAACATATTTCTATCCTACTTAGTTCTTCACGATACTCCATTAAAACAACCTCAAGCATATTGCCATAAAAAAAGCGCGCCAGAAAATGACTGGCGCGCTTGATTTATACATGATAATTTTTATGATTAAACACCCTCTTATTTTACAATCTGCTTGGCGGTAGAAACAGTGCCATCTGCATAGATGGTCTTCACTATATAAAGAGCTCCATTTTGTGGAGTAACGACTTTCTGTCCGGATAGACCGTAATACTCACGGGCTACAATTTCGCCATTAACGCTCTCGACAACACCTTCGATACCCGAAGAGGCCATATTTATATTGCCGGTATAGAATATTGTCACCTGATCCTCGTCATTGTAGCCTTTCAGCTCATAGGTGTAAGTATCATCGGCCGACAGATTGTTGAAAGTATAGCTCATGTCGCCCTTCATAACCTTGTCGCCGGTAATCGCATCTTCCACTATAACCTCGCTGCCCTTGGATAGTCTTACATCATAACGTACCGGTGTAGCGGTATAAATATCATCTGAGTAAGCTACCCATGCCAATGTGGCGGAGCCATCCTCCACACTGATTTCAGCACCGACCGGCAGCACATCGTCATATGTGAGATTAGGATACAACGTTGACCATGCAGCGGCATATGCTTCAGCAGAGCCTTTCGGCACCTTTACTTCAGCAGTGATATCCACTACATTGCGTCCCTTAAGCACCGGCGGCTCAACTGCGAAACAGTAGAATGTAGACATATTGCCGCATCCCGACCCAAGAGGACTCATTGTCTTGATGGTTGAAGGTATGCTCATCCACTCCATCGAGCTGCATGAGCCCATGATTGAGAATGCATTGTCCTCGGTGATACCGATTGTAGTAATACCCTCGGGAAACACCAACTTAGATATGCCCGTTGCCGACAAAGCATTATTGCCAATGATCAGATCATTATTGGGCAGACGGATAGATTTTATGCTTGAATTAAAGAAGAAAGCCATATCGCCCAGATACTCCAAAGCATCAGGGAAATATATGTCGGAAAGACCCGTAGCGCCATAGAACTGCGACATTCCGATAGTCTTGAGATTTTTCGAGAATACGATACCTGAGATATTGGGATTGCTGTTGAAAACATAACCATCGATCTCGGTGATGGTTTCCGGCATTTCGTATACCTCGGTACGTCCGGCCGGATAAGCGATAAGGCGTGTCTCATCTTTATTGACAAGCACACCGGATATGTCGGCATATACAGGATTCAACTCCGACACTCCGATATCCTGCAATTTTGTACAACCCAGTAAAATCACATCACCGATTGAATCTACATTCTCCGAAATGAATAGAGTTTCAAGCGACTCGCAAAGGTAAAAAGCATTATCCTCAATGGTAGTCACCTCGTCGGGAATAACAATATCAATAAGTCCGGCACGGTTGAACATGCTCTTGCTGATCTTTTTCAGATGTTTAGGGAGGTCAATCAATTTGAGACTGCTGCACCCATAGAATGCAGAGCTGCCAATCTCAGTTATGCCATCATGGAGTTTCACATCACTCAGGCTTGAACAATGGTAGAACATGCCGCTGCTCAAAACAGTAATACTCTCCGGAATTTCAATGCTCTCAAGGGCCGAACATCCATAAAAACAGTTGGAATCAATAAATGAGATCGACTGAGGAAGAGTGACTGCACCCAATGAAGTACACTCATAGAATGCTCCCATCCCAAGCGATTTTAGATTCTCTGGCAATGATATCTTAGAAAGAGAGCCACACTTATAAAAAGCCTGAGGACCTATATCGGTGAGCGATGCCGGCAATTCCATGGTCACAAGCTTGGTGCAATTCGAAAAAGCTCCGGTACCGATGGTTTTCAATCCATCAGGAAGGGTAATCTTGGTCATACCACATCCATAGAATGCATTTCCTTCAATTGATTCGAGCCCATCGTTGAAATGGATAGTATATAGGCTTGAACAATTGTTAAAAGCATTGTTTGACAAGACTTTCATGTTGACGGGAAGTGTCAGCTCTACAAGGCTTGTCATATTGCCGAATCCATAAGAATCGATATCTGTAAGATTGTCAGGAAGAACCAGCGTCTTTACTTCTGAACATTTAGAGAACGCACTACCCAACACCGATGTAAGCGTTGACGGCAATTTGATATCTTCAAGGGAAGCACATCCATAAAACGCCCATTTTGCGATTTCAGTCACGCCCTCTCCGATAGTCAGACGCTCTACAGCACACTCCTGGAATGCCTGCTGTGCGATTGATGTAACGGTATAGTCTGTTCCGTCAACGGTAATTGTGCCCGGAATATTTACATCTGTCATTGAAGAGTAAGCGGCATTGCGGGCAAGTACTGCTGTAGATGATGCAGGATCAATGTCGTAATAAAAATCATCGACCTGAACTGTTTCTGCAAAAATGGTGGACGACACAGCAAGAGCCATTCCGACCATTGGCAAGCGAATAAGATTGTAGAATTGGTTCATGTTTTGTAAGGATATATATTGTATAGATTTGAAAAGACACTGCAAATATATGTCTTTTTAATCAAAAAGATAGAATTCAACAGAAATTTTGTAAGTTTTCACCCATAAATCCCTATATATACAATACAATTGTTCAGATACTCCCCCATAACATGACATATACAATCCGGCAGCAACCGCTTCCACCAATTCAAAACATCATCCATTCTGTTGTCTTAATGACTATTTATTAATATATTTGCCAAATATCTCAGCTTTTACACTTGCAAAATGAAAAAGTATTTTACCCTTATCCTTGCTTTGGCCATATGCGCCAATATTGCATCAGCCAAAGTCGTGATATCTGAAAACTTCGATAAGTTTACAGAGGGAACCGAAAGCTCCCCTGTGGCCATTTCAGATTTTGACGCCGTCACTCAACAGCCCGGTTGGAGCGGGATATCCGTAAATCAGGCCGGAGGTTGCGCCTTTATCAGCGCTGGAGGTCAGATCTCGACTCCGTCGGTCGACCTGTCAGGCAACTCCGGCAATTACGCCATAACATTCCGTGCAAAATCAGACACCCCAGGAGCATTCTATCTCATTATGGATTCAAACAGCGGATTCTCGTCAGGATATATTTCCTCGGAATGGGAGCAATATACCATCGCACTGTCATCCGGTTCAGGCATAAGCGGAGGGAGCAACAACACTTTAATCTGTTTCTCCGCCTATTGCGACATGCTGATCGATGATATCGTAGTCGATGACAGCGGCATAGGTATACCTCAGGCCCTTCCGGCCTCCAATTTCACACGCGATGGCTTTAATGTCAACTGGTTGGAGACCCAAAATGCCAAATCATATCTGATAAATGTGTTCACGCTTGACTATAATGTCAGCACCACAGTATTCTCACGCCGCTATATCGTGCAGGACAAAGAGGTGACAGGCACAACCTACAGAGTCACCGAAGGACAGTATGACATGCCTTATTACTACACTATATCAGCAAAATCGGGCGATGCCGTATCACAACCATCGTCAGTAATCACCGTCGCTCCGACAGCCGACGATGTAAAACCAGTAGTAGCCCAAGAAGCCACAGGGGCATCTGCTGATAAATTCACAGCCCACTGGACTACCAGCGAGCTGGCCACACAATATTACCTCCATACAGTAAAACACCATACAGCCACCGCTGACGGCATATACACGATCACCGACACAGACTTTTCTGAAATAGAATCGACAGGTACCATAGATGCCCCCCAGCGCGAACTGGAATGGCTATTCGACGGCGACTGGATGTCCAACATGCCATTGCTTGCAAAAGGTATGATCGGAATAAACAATCAGGATATAAACCTGTTCGGGCAGGCCTTCCTGCAATCTCCGGCGCTCGATCTGTCGGCTTGTGGCGGCACCGTAAAAGTATCATTCACCGCATTCTCCCGTCAAGGACTGAAAAATGCCATGGTACGCCTCACCGACAATAACAGCAGCATCGGGTTTGTTGACACCCAAGAGTTTACAGTTACCGAGGATCCGGAGACATATACATTCACGCTCACTCAGGGAAGCAAATCAAGTTATATCGTCATCACCAGTGAAGAGCCGGGCCGAATGTTTATCGACAACCTTAAAGTCTCGGTAGAGCTTCCGGAAGGTGCATCAATGATCACGCCCATACGCACCATGATCACACCCGGCACCTCCGCCGAAGTAACAAATCTCAGAGCCGAGGATGCCGACCGGATCGCATATTACGTTCGTGCATCATGGGCTGTGCGCCATGATGCTGGAGCCGTGCGCCAGATTCCGGAAATATTCAGCGACCCATCAAATGTAGTATGGGTAGACCGTGGCACTTCTTCAATCGATGAAACAGCTGATGCTGCAAGTCAGGCCAAGGTATCGGCGACAAACGGAGGAGTAAACGTAATGAATCCGCTCTGTGCCACTGTCGAGATATACAACACCTCCGGCCAGCGCATGATCGTCGACAACAATCCGGATGTTACAGCATTTTACACACTGCCTCCGGCAATATATGTTGTGAAGATAGGCAACGCCACATTCAAAGTGTCAGTATCGCGCTAAGCACCTCCATACACATTATATAAACATAACATCGTTATACAATCACCCCATCGGCTTTAGGATTTCGAGGCATATCGCCGATGCTGTGATCAGTAGGGAGCTACCTTTATGCGCCCGCTCCCAGTCTGATACATCTGTTTAGAGTGGACGCACCAAATTATCTGAGGGCAGCACGGTAAGCTACGACAGTCTGTTGCGCGGTACGCTGCCATGAGTAATCGCGCAGGATCGCCGACGCACGGCGGGTAAGATTGCGGGCCACCGACTCATCATCAAGAATCGTAGATACTGCCGCAGCAATATCCTTGCTGTCAGCAGGATCGAAATAAGCGGCTCCATCGCGGGCCACCTCCGGGAAACAGCTCGTTGAACTTACTGCCACAGGACATCCTGCGCCAAACGCCTCAAGCACAGGGAGTCCAAATCCCTCATAAAGCGAAGGGTATACAAAACATTCCGCATTGGCATAAAGCCAAAGCAATTGTGAATTGGATGCCTCAACCGCCATGCATTGCCGTGCGATCCCCAAAGAATTAAGCAATTTATGCTCTTCAGCCGAGAATGGGGCTCCGGCGCATACAAGTTTCAGCGATGTATCCTGACGCGACAGTTCCGCAAAAGCCTCAGCGAGTCCCTTGAAATTCTTATACCGGCGACGGTCACCTACAAAAAGCAGATAGGGAGCCTCGATCCCATCCACCGGTGTCCTGTGGGTAGCCAATGATGAATATCCATGATGTATCACATCAATCTTATCAGCATCAATGCCGTAATAATCAATTATATCACGCCGGGTATTCTCACTTATGGCTATGATTCGTGTGGCCGCTCTCGCCAGTTTCTCCTTACGGCGTATAACCTTACGTGCATCAGGCAGAAGATCGGGATACCGCTCATGGGTAAAATCATGGATGGTGAGCACAAACGGTTTCTTACCAAGCGACGAAAGGAAATAATCGTTGTAGTAAGTTGGATGGAACAGATCGAAGTCGCCACCACGCAGTTGCTGCCGCGCCATGGAATTATCAGCCCATTCGTAGAGTTTCTTCCGCAGCCTGAATGAACCGATCTCAAGACGTTTTACCGGAAGTTTTACCCCCAGATCGTCCAGATACCCGTTTTCACTAAAGAAAGGAGCCGGAATGACAGGACGTACCGATGATGGCAAATGGCGCATCAATTCTACAAAATAACGCGATATGCCTCCGTAGCGTTGCCAGGCAAACACCTGGGTGTCATAGAGTATTTTCATAAGTAAGTCGCGAAAATTATTTTTTGCCAGACAGCGCAGTGGCCGCAACTATCTGTATCTCATTATATCCAAGACGCGCCTGAAGATATTCCTTAAACTTCACCTCCTGAGCATGAGGCATCGGTGTGCGGTACTGCACGAGAGCCACATTGACCGTATCGAGCATACGTGTATCTACATTGCTCACTATACTGCGCACAATGGCGATATCACGCACCTGTGGAAACAGGACCTTAATCTCGGGCGTCACAGCCGCACCAAGCGTATCATTGCGTGCCGTCACGGCAGCAGCAGCCTTTAGTGAATCAATCTCGGCACGCTGGGCATTGATTGTGTTCTGAGTCACCTGATATATGTCGCGCACCATCGATGAGGTAAGTTCTCCAGTGTTGATTGGAGCTCCTGTGTCACCCTGAATAATGCGTAGACGCGTTCCGGCCAGCCCGAACGAAGGGAGTTTCTCGTCAAGAGCCATCGTAAGAGAGTCGGTCGGAAGCACCTTGCCCATAAGTGTAACCGTCAACGACCGCTGTCCCATGCCATCCTCAACAGCTTTGTACGAAAGCACCTGAGTGTCAGCGAAATCAAATTCCTTGTCAACAAAGCGTCCGCATGCGGCCTGAAAAGTGCTTGCCCTATACATGCGGTAGGTCATGAACCCGGCCGGCACCATGGTAAGCAGAGCTATGGTATACACCGTACGGCGCACCCTCCGTGCCCGCAATGGATTTGAAAAATCCTTTATGTGGTACTTCATCGCCTTTACGCCGACAGTGGTTGCACAGGCAATAAAAACTGAATTGATGAAGAAAAGATATATCGCTCCGAGAAAATAATTCATCTGCAAGGTAGCCAGTCCATAGCCAACCGTGCAGAGCGGGGGCATGAGGGCTGTAGCGATAGCCACCCCCGGTATGACGTTGCCCTTGCTCTTGCTTCCGATGGCAATGATGCCTGCCGCACCACCGAAAAATCCGATAAGCACGTCGTAAATGGTAGGCGACGTACGCGCCAGCAACTCGCTATGCCCCTCATTGACCGGTGAAATCAGGAAGTACAATGCAGAGGTAGCTATTGAAAATGCCGCGGCCATGAACAGATTGCGGAAAGAGCGCTTCATCAGATCGAAGTCATGGATCCCGACCGCCAGACCCAACCCGATAATCGGACCCATAAGGGGAGATATGAGCATGGCGCCGATAATCACAGCCGTGGAATTGACATTCAGCCCCAGCGAGGCAATAAATATAGCGATGATAAGGATAAGCATGTTAGTGCCACGGAACGACACCCCTTCACGGATCACCTCCTCCGCATCTTCCTGCAGAATCAGAAAGGGAGTGAGGTCAAAGTAGCTCCTGACGGAACCAGCAAAAGCCTTTACATCAAATCTTTTCATTTTCGACGTGGAATTATCATAGACAATGTAAGATGCTCACGGCGCCCTACAATCATGCAATATACAACCAGAAGTACCGTACGATACAGCATATTAAGCCATCCTGCGCCGAGATCGACATAGCATCCCGCAACATAGAGCACGGCCGCAACAGCCATATAGAATAACAACCGCGGCACATCGTATCCTATAGGATATTTTGCACGGCCAACGAAATAGCTTGCGATCATCATCACGCCGTAACAGCAGAATGCGGCCCATGCACACCCCATATATCCCATCCTCGGCACAAGCAATATATTCAGCGCGACAGTAACGGACAGACCAAGCAGCGAGAACCATGTGCCCCAGATCGTATGGTCGGTAAGCTTGTACCAGAGCGACAGGTTGAAGAACACCCCGAAGAAGAATTCGGCTGCCATGATTACAGGAACCACACTCAACCCCGTCCAGTAGGCAGGCTGCACAAAGTAACGCAACAGATCAAGATAATACATCACTCCGAGGAATATCAAGAGTGCGAATATCACAAAATATTTCATGGCATCGCGATAAGCCTGTAGCTTAGTCTCTCCACGTTCCCGGCTCTGGGAGAATATAAACGGTTCGTAGGCGAACCGGAATGCCTGTATGAACATCACCATTACAATGGCAATCTTGTAGTTAGCGCCATATATACCGAGCCCCGACATAGCATCGGAAGGTGCGAGATACGGGTACAGAATCTTGTCGAGGGTCTGATTCATGATCCCAGCAATACCGAGGATCAGAAGCGGGAATGAGTATCGCAGCATCTCCCTAAGAAGATGCTGATTAAAACGCACAGGCACATGGACCACATCCGGCAAAAGCATTATCAATGTCACCACCGAGGCGATGAGATTGCTCAGGAACACATAGCCAATGCCAAATTCTGGCATATAGAACCATGCAA
>CANPDS010000011.1 GCA_947573015.1 uncultured Muribaculum sp. | reverse complement strand
TATTAGGCACATCCTTATTGCTTATGAATACCACTCAGCTGACCGCTGCCGACCAGACAACGGCCAATAATCCGTTTTTCACCGAATACCAAGGCACCGTACTTGGCACAATCCCATTCAGCCGCATCACCAATGCGGACTATGAGCCGGCTATCGACCGCGCGATAAAGATCCAGAACGAGGAGATCGACGCTATAGTCAACAACCCTCAGGCACCTACTTTCCAAAACACCATAGTAGCGCTTGAGCGCACAGGCGCCGATCTCAATCGGGTGCTCGGCACATTCTACCCCCTGCTCTCCGCCGACAGCGACGACGAGCTGATGGAGATCTCCATGCGTCTCTCATCGAAGCTATCCGACCACTCCACTGGAATCACTCTCAACAGCGGCCTTTGGAAACGCATCAAGACTGTCTACGACAACCGCACCTTCCTCAACCTCGATCCAGAGGACAACATGCTGCTACAGCGCACATACGACTCATTCTCGCGCAGCGGAGCCGGACTCGAAGGAGAGAAACGCGAACAGTACCGACGTCTCGCATCACATCTTTCCGATCTTACCACCAAATTTGGCCAGAATGTGCTGAAGGAACTCAACACCTACGAAATCTGGCTCTCCGGCGACGAACTCTCCGGCCTCCCTTCAAGCATTCTTGAGGCCGCTGCACTCTCGGCAAAAGAGAAAGGACGTGAGGGAGAATATCGCTTCACTCTCGCACAGCCTACCTACATGGCTGTAATGAAGTATGCCGACTCTCCGGCAGTTCGTGAGCGTTTCTATCGTCTCTACAATTCCCGCAATACCAAGGGAGAATACTCCAACATGGAGATAATGAGCGACATCGCTGACACCCGACGCGCAATAGCCAACCTCTTCGGCCACGAGACATATGCCGACTATGCGCTCGAAAAAACTATGGCAGAGAACACTGCCAACGTATATGCCCTGCTCAATCAGCTTGCCGATGCATACCGTCCCGCACAGCAGAAAGAATTTGCTGAGATACAGGAGTTCGCATCAAAACTCAACGGCCATGCCTCAAAACTCAACGCATGGGACTACAGCTACTGGGCCAACAAACTTAAGGAGGCTAAGTACAAATACGACGAGGAGGCACTGCGCCCTTATTTCGAGCTTAACAATGTGATCGATGGCGTGTTTGGCCTCGCCACAAAACTCTATGGCGTGACATTCCGTCTCAACCCAGCCATCGAGGTATACCACCCCGATGTACGTGCCTATGAGGTAATAGCTCCCGACAATCATGTGATGGGTGTCATCTACACCGATTTCTTTCCTCGCGACACAAAGCGTCCCGGCGCTTGGATGACTAACTTCCGTGAAGAATCGATCGATGCCAACGGCGACACAATCCTACCCCATGTGTCGATAGTGATGAACTTCACCAAGCCCACCGACTCCAAACCATCACTCCTAACACCATATGAGGTCGAGACATTCCTCCATGAATTCGGTCATGCTCTCCACGGACTCTTTGCATCTACCCGATATGCTTCACTCTCCGGCACCAATGTATACCGCGACTTTGTTGAACTTCCCTCTCAGTTCAATGAAAACTACCTGACCGAAAAAGAATTTCTTGATGGATTCGCACGCCACTATCAGACCGGCGAGTCAATCCCTGCCGAACTTGTAGCAAAGATCGTCGACACATCACGTTTCGGCGCCGGATATGCATGCCTGCGCCAACTTGCATTCGGACTGACCGACATGGCATGGCACACCACCACAACCCATGTAGACAATCCTGCTGAGCTTGAGCAACACGCCACAGCTCCGGTAGCCATGTTTGCCGATGTTGAAGGGTGCATGTTCTCTCCACAGTTCAGCCATATTTTTTCAGGAGGCTATGCTGCAGGATATTATAGCTACAAATGGGCCGAGGTGCTCGATGCCGACGCATTCTCCGTATTCAAACGCAACGGTCTGTTTGACAAGAAAACAGCCGACTCGTTCCGCGAGAATGTGCTAATGCGCGGCGGTACAGAACACCCGATGACCCTCTACAAGCGTTTCCGTGGTCAGGAACCAACCATCGACGCCCTTCTTGAGCGCGATGGCATCAAGCCTGAAAAACCGTCAATGCCTCAGTCTGTACCCACGCAAAAAGACTGACCGCAAACACCCTCTTTAGATATGCTCGTATATCTTATCTATCTCATCATAGGCATCGCTATCGGCGCCGCTGCAGGTATACTCTGGGGCAACTCAAAAGCCGCAGCCGCACGCTCTGCCCTGTCGCTGGTAAAAGCGGAGGCAGAAGCTGAACGCACACGTGCGCTATCCGAGTCGAACAGCCGCATACATACACTATCGGCTGAAGTCGATATGCTTCAGGCTCGTCTTAAAGATGACCGTGAGGCACATGCTCGCGAACTGCAGCAGCGCGACAATCTGATGAAAGCCGCCGAACAGCAGGCCGCCGACCGGGCAGAGCAATTTCGGCAGCAGCTCGACATGGCACGTGAACAGCTCAAGACCACAGCAGCCGATCTTCTTGCCGCCCGTACAGCCGACCTCAACCGAGCGAATGTACGCGACATCGACGCTGTGCTCCAGCCTCTGAAAGTCCATATAAAAGAGATGAAAGAGGCTATGGATGCATCGCGCGATACCAACATACGCAATGCCGCATCGCTCCATCAGGCGATTACCGACATCATGGAGCGCACCGCAGGCATCGGCGCCGAGGCCGATAAACTCGCCAGAGCATTGCGACATGAAAACAAGACTCAAGGCAACTGGGGAGAAGTGATACTCAACGAGCTGCTCGACAGTCAGGGGCTGAAACGCGGCATAAATTACGAGGTGCAGTCGACCATTGTCGATAAAAACGGCAAACCGGTGCTGAACGAAACCACCGACAAACGCATGATTCCAGATGTGATCGTGCACTACTCTGACAACAAAGACCTTATCGTCGATGCCAAAGTAAGCCTCTCAGCCTATCTCGATTATACCGGTGCCGAGACCGAAGAGGCTCGCGATGAAGCATTGAAACGCCACGTGAAAAGCCTCCGCTCACACGTAAAGGAACTTGCTACCAAGGACTACAAGCGCTACATACTCCATCCGCGCCAATCGCTCGACTACGTGATCATGTTCGTGCCCAATGAAGCTGCCTTACAACTCGCCATGAGCGTCGAACCAACGCTCTGGCGCGACGCGATGAAAGAGGGTGTGTTCATATCTGGAGAGTGCAACCTCACGGCCGCACTGCGCATCATCCACCTCGCATGGCGACAGGAAGTACAGGCCCAGAGCCAGCGCAAGGTGTTTGAGGAAGCCAACCTGCTCATAGGCCGTGTAGGCGACTTCTACAAGACATTTCTTGAGATCGGCTCTCGCATCGACAAAGCCAAGGAAGTGTTCACCGACAGCGCCAACAAACTTATCAATGGCCGACAGAGCCTGATGGTCCCCGCCCGCCGTCTGCGCGACATGGGTGCCAAGGAAAAAACAGGCTCACCACTCCCCGAACCCGACCCGGATGCCTCCACACTACTTACCGACGGCGCCGAGCAATAGGCATTCCACACGCATACTATCCACGCAAGCACCATCACGGTGTCACAACCTCAACTTTTCCACCACAAATATGTTGCTAATAATATGGGCTTAGAAATAATCGAAAAATACTTCACCCTCACCCCTAAGCAAAAATCACAGATGGAAGCATTAGGGCGTCTGTATCCAGAGTGGAACGACAAGATCAATGTCATCTCACGCAAGGATATAGACAATCTCTATGTGCACCACGTGCTACACTCTCTCGCAATAGCCAAATTTCTTCACCCTGTGCCGGGCACATCATTTCTTGACATGGGCACCGGTGGTGGATTCCCAGGCATACCGCTCGCTATCCTGTGGCCCGAATGCACTTTCCACCTCATTGACCGCATCGGTAAAAAGATACGTGTGGCACAGGATATAGCAGAACAGATCGGGCTGACAAACGTCACCTTCCAGCATGGCGACATCGGAGAATGCCATAAACGCTACGACTTTGTGGTGAGCCGTGCCGTAATGCGCCTCGACGAGATGATACCTCTGGTACGCAAAAATGTGGCGTCAGGAGGAAACAACGGATACCCAAATGGAGTTATCGTGCTGAAGGGTGGCAATCTTGACAGCGAGCTGGCCAACGTGAAGTATCCGATACTCGAAGAGTCGCTGACCATATGGTTCGATGAAGAATTTTTCCAGACCAAAAAGCTTGTCTACGCCCAGATATAACGCATGAATATCAACCGATAAGATAATATCAACATGTTAAGTATAAAGGCATTCCAATTCAATATGTTCGGTGTCAACACATATGTGGTGTGGGATCCGGTGACCCTCGACGCCACAATCATCGACCCCGGCATGATCAACAAGGCGGAAGAAGCCACACTCGACTCATTTATAGAGAAAGAGGGTCTTCACGTGACGCAACTCATCAACACCCACATGCATGTCGACCACATATTCGGAGTGCCGCATGTGCGCAACCGCTACGGAATAGAACTGAAAGGCTCACCTGACGACACTTTTCTCGGACGACAGGCTCCGGCACAGGCCCGCATGTTCGGACTGAACGCCAACCCCGAGCCGATCGAGGTAAATATACCGCTGGCCGACGGCGACCACATCACCATAGGATCGGAGGAAGCCGTGGTAATGTCCGTACCTGGCCACTCACCAGGTAGCCTCGTGCTCTACTTCCCGCAATCGAAATTCGTAATCACCGGCGACGTGCTGTTCGAGGGGAGCATCGGGCGCACAGATCTTGTGGCCGGAAACCACTCGCAGCTCATCGACGGCATCTGCAAGAAGCTTATGACCCTTCCTGCCGATACCACAGTCTATCCCGGACACGGGGCGCCGACAACTATCGGCACCGAAAAACGCACCAATCCCTACGTGCGCTGATCATATTTGACAGGCGGTTACAGACACTTACGGAAAAGTTTTGTAAATTTGCGTGTCAAGAACCGAAATAATGGGAAATTTCATTTTGCGCACCCTCACAGGTGCTCTCTACGTCATAGCGATCCTGGCAGGAATCCTGCTTGGAGACACTGCGTTTTGGATACTCTGCATGCTCTTGGGCATGACGGCGGTAATCGAGTATACATCGTTAGGAAACGTAACCCGTACCGGTAGCGGTGATACAGTTAAAGTCATACCACATGTGCCATGGAAGTCGCTTCCAATGTGGCTCGACGTAGCAGTGGCCCTCGCGCTCATCACAGCCGGATGGTCATCGATTAGGTTTGCCGTCATGCAGGTATGGGCCATATGGGGCATATTGCTCCTATGCCGTATGGTTGCCACACTCTACTCCAGCCAAGAGCATCCGCTGTTCACCCTGTCAAAGTCGCTCATGGCCCAGATGTACATAGCACTTCCGCTGATGATGTTGCAGATCGTATACGCCTACAGCATGCATTTAGTACTGCTGATGTTCGTGCTGATATGGCTCAACGATACCGGAGCGTTTCTGGTAGGTTCGGCATTCGGACGCCACCGCCTGTTCCCACGCATCTCCCCGAAAAAATCGTGGGAAGGATTCTGGGGAGGAATGCTGTTCTGCATAGCCGCAAGCATAGCCGCGACAGCGGTATTCCCGGAATATTTCTTACTGTCTATACCTCTGATGGCCGGATTTGGCGTAATGGTATGCGTGTTTGCCACCTGGGGCGATCTTCTTGAATCACTCATAAAGCGCACCATCGGTGTGAAGGACTCCGGCAACATCCTCCCCGGCCACGGTGGCATACTTGACCGTATCGACTCCCTACTGATGGTATCGATAGCAACTCTGACCTATATTCTCTTTATATAAGCTGTTCAAATTTGCGTAGTTTTATGATATCTGATTTTTCAGCCCATTCTTCTCGATAAAGAGGGAGCGATGCAGGCATCGTGACCGATGAAGAAAGGGAAATGGGCGAAAAGAAGCAGCATAAAACTCAAGAACAGAAATAACAAAATAGTTTTAAACAGACACTTAATAATTCATCTCACACAATATCTATGAGCAATCAGCGCTATGACCTCCGCGGAGTGTCGGCATCGAAAGAAGATGTGCACAACGCGATTAAAAATGTTGACAAGGGCCTGTATCCAAAAGCATTCTGCAAAATAATCCCCGACTATCTCGGCGGTGACTCTGAATACTGCAACATAATGCATGCCGACGGAGCAGGCACAAAGTCTGCTCTGGCCTACATGTACTGGCGCGAGACAGGCGACCTCAGCGTGTGGAAAGGGATCGCCCAAGACGCCCTGATAATGAATATCGACGACCTGCTCTGTGTTGGTGCCACCGACAATATTCTCGTAAGCTCGACTATCGGGCGCAACAAGATGCTCATCCCCGGCGAAGTTATCGCAGCCATAATCAACGGCACCGAAGAGTTGCTGGCAGAGTTGCGCGAGATGGGAGTAAGCATATACAGCACAGGTGGAGAGACTGCCGATGTGGGTGATCTGGTACGCACGATCATTGTTGACAGTACAGTAACATGCCGCATGCGACGCGACGATGTTGTCAACAACGCCAACATAGCCGGAGGCGACGTAATCGTAGGCCTCGCAAGCTACGGACAAGCTGCCTACGAGCACGATTACAACGGAGGCATGGGTTCCAACGGCCTAACCTCCGCACGCCACGATGTATTCTGCCACGAACTGGCCGAGAAATATCCAGAAAGCTATGACCATGCAGTTCCAGCAGAGCTGGTCTACTCCGGCACATGCCGCCTGACCGACAACGTGGATGGCGCACCTGTAAACGCAGGAAAACTCGTATTGTCGCCCACCCGCACATATGCTCCGGTGATAAAGAAACTCCTCGACGAACTGCGACCTGAAATTCACGGCATGGTACATTGCTCGGGGGGTGCACAGACAAAAGTGATGCACTTCGTGGAAAACAAACATGTGGTCAAGGATAACCTATTCCCTGTGCCACCGTTGTTCGACCTCATCCAACGCGAATCGGGCACTGACTGGAAAGAGATGTACAAGGTGTTCAACATGGGGCACCGCATGGAGATCTACGTGAAACCAGAGATAGCCCAGCGGGTGATCGAGATATCCGAATCGATGGGAATCCCGGCTCAGATAGTAGGCCGTGTAGAGGATGCTCCGGCCAACCGCCTCACCATCATCTCCGAAAAAGGCACATTCGAGTATTAAAATACGTCCATACAGCAAGGCTATAACAAGTATATGCGGCATCTGCTAAGCATCCAGGCTACAGCTATGGCACTGGCCACACTCTGCACCACATGGTCGTGCGGAGGAGGACAGTCGACACATCGCGCCGATGCCGACACTACCATGCATAGCCTCCCCGACACCCTGCGTGTGGGCACACTCTACAGCCCCACATCCTACTTCATATACCGCGAGGAACAGATGGGCTACGATTACGACCTCGTAACCCGTCTCGGCACTGACAAAGGCATGGTGATCGACCTGCAGGTAGCCCCCAACCTACCCGCACTTATCGAGATGCTCGACAGTGGCAAGATTGATCTGGCAGCCTACGAGATACCTATCACTGCTGAATACAAAGAGCACATAGTGCCTGCCGGCGACGAGAATATCACTACTCAGGTACTTGTGCAGCCAAAAGGCAACGACAGGATCACCGATGTGACCCAGCTTGCCGGCCGCGAAGTGTATGTGGAAGCCGGTTCGAAATATCTCTACCGACTTGAGAATCTCAACAACGAGATAGGCGGAGGTATTAAAATACATCAGGTGAAGAGCGACACACTAATCACTGAGGACCTTATCGACATGGTGGCCTCCGGAGAGATACCACTGACCATAGTCGACAGCGACATAGCCCGGATAAACCGCACTTACTACAATTCTCTCGACATCGGATTGCCGGTAAGTTTCGAGCAACGGTCGGCGTGGGGTGTCGCCCCATCCATGCCATGGCTCGCCGACAGCATTACCGAATGGATGGGACAGCCGGAGCCCCGCAAGACACAGGCCTCATTGCTCAAGCGATATTTCGAACTTAGCAAGGAGACTCCGTCATTCAATGTCGATTTCTCAAAAGGTAAGATCTCTCCCTACGACCAGCTGTTTCGCAAATATGCCAAGGAGATCGGCTGGGACTGGAGAATACTCGCCGCACAAGGTTACACAGAGAGCAGGTTCGACACCACGGTGGTGAGCTGGGCTGGCGCACGCGGAATAATGCAGATCATGCCCAGAACAGCCCGCGCACACGGACTGTCAGCATCGATGATCACAAATCCTGAAGCCAACATCCGCACTGCAGCGGCCATCATGAAGTCGCTCGACAACTCTCTTGCAAAACGTGTGCCTGATCCACAGGAAAGGCGCAAGTTCACCCTCGCGGCATACAACTCAGGACTCGCCCATATATACGACGCCATAGCTCTTGCTGAGAAATACGGCAAGAATCCACGCATATGGGAAGGCAATGTAGCCGATGCGCTGCTCATGAAGTCGAATCCGGAGTATTACAACGATCCTGTATGCAAATACGGTTATTTCCGTGGAAAGCAGACTACAGCCTACGTGCGCAAGGTAATGGATTTCTATAATCGCAGCACACGTCACGTAAAAGCATAAAACAGCAATCAAAAACAATCACACTAATCCCCTCAAACCCCAAAGTTATGAAAAGAAAATATTTTTTTGTAGGTCTTGTACTCGCTCTTGCAGGTTCGATGATGACATCTTCCTGCATAGGTAGCTTCGCTCTTTTCAACAGTGTCAAGAATTGGAACAACTCTATCGGCAACAAATTTGTGAATGAACTCGTATTCTTTGCATTCTGGATTGTACCTGTATACGAGATATCACTATTGGCCGATGTCTTTGTCATCAACAGCATCGAATTCTGGAGCGGAAGCAACCCCGTGGCATGCGGCCGCAGCGTGATCGAAGGCCAGGATGGACGCTACCTTGTTGACTGCGACAAGACCGGCTACACCATCACCAGCGAAAACGACGGTTCGGTAGTGCGCCTTGACTTCAATGCCGACGATCAGTCGTGGAGCGTACGCACACCCGATATGGAAGAGGGCATCAAATTCATGACCATGATCGACGAAAACCATGTCGACATGATCGGTGCCGATGGTGCCATGCACCGTGTGAGTCTTGACGCACAGGGCGTACTTGCCTACAAGCAGCAGGCATCCACAGCCGCTCTCGCACTCCGCTAATTCATGTACTACATGCAGATGAGACACATACTCATAGGTGCAATGCTTACGGTTGCCATGGCCTGCACAGGTCATGGCAACCGCACTGCATCATCCGCACCCGGCAGCAATTCCTCTCCGACTACCTCACTTGATGCCGTAGACTTCAATGCCGACTCAGCCTACAGCCATGTAGCAAGACAGGTAGAGATGGGTCCGCGCATTCCCGGCACCCCATCCCACGGCAAATGTGTCGAATACATCATCTCACATCTGCAAGCCTGCTCACCCGACACCATCATCGTGCAACAGGCCACAGTTGACAACCATCGCGGAGGCAGCGTAGACGTAAAGAACATCCTTGCACGCTACAATATGGGGACACCCCACAGGGTGCTACTGCTGGCTCATTACGACACACGCCCATGGGCCGACAACGACCCCGATGCCGCCAACCACACACAACCGGTGCCTGGTGCCAACGACGGCGCGAGTGGTGTCGGCGTATTGCTCGAACTGGCTCGGCTTATGGGTGAGCAATCTCCATCAACAGGTGTTGACATACTCTTTGTCGATGCCGAGGATGCCGGCGATGACAATAATGAAGAGTCATGGTGTGTGGGCACACAGGCATGGCTCGCAACAAACCCTTACAACGGCACAGCACGTCCGGTCTATGCAATCCTTCTCGACATGGTAGGAGGTGAGGGGGCGGTGTTCCGGCGTGAGATTGTCAGCGACTATTTCGCACGCAACGTCAACGACCGTATATGGGCGGTTGCCGCCGCATCGGGATATGCCGACCGCTTTGTCAACGCATCAGGTGGCGGTGTCACCGACGACCACGTGTTCGTCAACCGGGCCGGTATCCCTACCGTGGATATTATTGATGCGGCACATCCGGCCACCGGCTCATTCCCACCGACATGGCATACTGTGGCAGACGATATCAACTCCATTTCGAAAGAGACTCTCAAAGCCGTCGGCCAGACTGTGGCAAACGTTATTTATTCCGAAAAAACTGAATAAACAAATCATCATGACTATTAATCAGATACAGGACGAAATCATCGACGAATTTTCCGACATCGACGACTGGATGGACCGCTACGCATATATAATCGACATGGGCAATTCTCTGCCGCCGATGCCGGAGGAATACAAGACACCGCAATACCTTATCGAGGGATGCCAGAGCCGGGCATGGCTACATGCCGACCTTACTCCCGAAGGACTGGTACACTTCACCGCCGACTCCGATGCTATAATCGTGAAAGGCATAATCAGCATGCTGCTCAAAGTGCTTTCCGACCACACACCTGCCGAGATTGCCGATTCCGACCTCTATTTCATCGACAAGATCGGGCTGGCGGAAAACCTTTCCCCTACACGCTCCAACGGACTGGCGGCTCTTGTAAAGCAGATGAAACTTTATGCCATAGCCTACAAGGCAAAGCTTGAAGCCGAAAGCAAATAGCCATTATCGAAACGACTATAATCCAATCAATCGGACTGATTTATTGCAAATTAACATTTCGGAAATGATTTCAGAGCCATTTTACTACGGTCATCGACATCGACTCTTCAAAAAAGCTCAGAATCAATAGAAAGCAGACTGGAAGGTTAAACTCCGGTTTTTATCTCGGTTAAGGATTATACACTTTAAATAAGAGGCTGATCAAAATAGTTTTAAACAGACACTTATAAATCAGTTTATTAATACCAATCATTATGTTCAAAAACCAACCGGCTGGACTGTATGTGCTCTCGCTCGCCAATACCGGCGAACGCTTCGGCTACTACACCATGCTCGCGATCTTCCTGTTTTATCTACAGGCAAAATTTGGCTTTGACGCCACATGGACAGGCCAGATCTTCTCGATCTTCCTTGCCCTTGTCTACTTCATGCCCCTAATAGGTGGCTGGTTAGCTGACAAATGGAGTTTCTCAAAATGCGTTATCAGCGGTATCGCCGTAATGTTTATCGGCTATGCCCTGATGTCAGCTCCCACACCCGTGCGCAGCAACACATCTATGATGATACTCTTTGCTGCGCTACTGCTCATATCGGTAGGTACCGGTCTGTTCAAAGGCAATCTTCAGGTAATGGTGGGCGACCTCTACAACGACCCTCGCTACAGCGACCGCCGCGACACGGCATTCTCCCTATTCTACATGGCCATAAACCTTGGATCCATGTATGCTCCCGGAGCCGCTATAGCCCTTAAGAACATCGCCCTCAAAAATGCAGGCTTCCTTACTACCGATCCGATGATGGCAACCGTAAGCAACTGGTGTCTCGACACCGACAACTTCACTAAGATGCCCACTGACCCAGAGAAGCTCAAGGCAATGGGTGAATTTGCCACACAAAAAGGCATGGAAGCAGGCGGCGATCTAAGCGCATTCCTATCTCAATATATCGCCGACTTCGCATCGCAATGCGACATTGCCGCGACATCCATTTCGGATTTTGCCATGCAATATATCAGCGCCTTCTCCACAGGTTGCTCGTACGCATTCGCTCTTGCATGCGCATCATTGATCATAAGTTTCCTCATCTATATCTTCGGCCGCAAGACCTACGCCCATATCATTACCGACTCCAAGAAGAACACATCAGCAGCCAAGACAGCCAAGACCACAGGTCCTGAGCTTACCCCAGCCCAGACCAAGCAGCGTGTGGTAGCTCTTCTTCTCGTATTCGCAGTGGTGATCTTCTTCTGGATGGTATTCCACCAGAATGGCCAGACACTCACCGAGTTTGCTAAATCATGTACATCGCCCGACTCAAGCAGCTGGACACGTATCGGATTTAACCTGTGGGCCCTGACAGCCATATGGATCGGTGTGTATGCCCTCTTCAGTTTCATACAAAGCGCAACAGCTAAGTCACGCGCCATCAGCGGTGTGATTCTGGCTGCCTGCGTGGCCGCCGTAGCATGGATATATGTCAAAGCTACACCAGACACCGTAGTCGGCATCGACCCTGCCGCATACCAGCAGTTCAACCCATTCTACGTAGTGGCACTCACCCCATTCTCGCTTGCCCTATTCGGGTGGCTCGCCAAGAAAAAGAAAGAGCCGTCGGCACCGCGTAAGATCGGCTACGGCATGGTAATGGCCGGTGCTGCCTACGTACTGATGGTGTTTGCATCGCTCTCGCTGGTAGGCACCAATGGCGACGTATCATCCAACTGGCTCATTTCAACATATCTGCTCCTCACTTTCGCCGAGCTGCTCCTCTCGCCGATGGGTATCTCATTTGTCAGCAAGGTGGCACCTCCGAAGCTGAAAGGCGCCATGATGGGCGGATGGTTTGCCGCAACTGCAATCGGCAACTACCTCGTATCAATCCCCATGCTACTATGGGGTAAGATACCGACCACTATGATCTGGGCTATACTTATAGCTCTATGCCTCCTTTCGGCCGCATTCATATTCTCTATCATGAAGAAACTTGAAGCCGCCACCTCCGACGCGCCTGCCGAACCGGTAGCCGACGCTCTCGAAACCATAGAGGACGACGCTATCTGATAATCAGATAGTAAAACCTAAACTGATATTCACCCATGCCTGAGACAAATAGTCAAGGCATGGGTGATTTTTTTCATTCCAAAGGGGGGGAACTACATTCAATTTTCGGCGAACCGCATGTTTACCGCGAAATTTATTGCACCATAATTTTGCCAATATCTAAATAAATCCCTATCTTTGCACCGCTAAAGTCCGGAGATAACACGGATTGAGCATCAAGGATTGTCTTATGGTGTAATGGTAGCACTGCAGTTTTTGGTTCTGCCTGTCCAGGTTCGAGTCCTGGTAAGACAACTCAACTAATCCGCAAGCATTGAATATAAAACGCTTGCGGATTTTTTCATATCCGTTTTTAGCGTGATTCTGGTGTAAAAAGGCTATATCAATAAGCGTTAGTAATAGTATCGGTTCAATAGTCGATGTTGTCGATTATAGAGAATCCGAACAATCCCCTGCGGTATGAAATGCTTACAGTATCTCCTGCCGGAATTTTGAATAATCGGGCATCATCAATCCTGACATCGCGATCTTCCGCCGGAATATCAACCACCGTATAATAGCGTGACCTAGACCGATGTCCTATTTCATAATGCTTGATACTCGTCACTACAGCCTGCACAGTAACCACTTCACGATCGGCAAACAAGCGGTTTATCACATCAAAAGCAACACACCCGACAGCTATAAAACAACCACCGATTACCATACCCACACACATGGATATCAATGTGCCGCCGAACAGATCTTTCAACCTTGCGCGGCCGATAAGCACTATAAAAACAAAAAGCAATCCGGAAAACAGTGGCCCGACAAACATGGTCCAATCAGGAAAAGTATAGAGAGTGCGTCGGTCAAGATCAAAGAAATATTTCACAACCAGAATTACTGCCAGAATATATAAAATCCACCTGATATATCCAGGCACATAAAGGTATCTTACCCAACGGTATCGTCTGCCGCTACTTTCATGTTCTGATGCTGACTTGCATATCTTCTCTGAAAAATGTCTTACTCCTCTCAATCGTCTCAACTTCCTCCACAGAGCTGTCGTAGCTCTCACCCGATAACTATCGCTACACCATCGCCTGATATATGAATAACTGTCGTCAAACCATCCGCTACGGAACATGCAGCGATGCCTATTCTTTCGCGCATCAGCTATGATATCAAGAGCCTCACTCTCCCTGCCGCTATGTAGAAGAGCAATAATGTAAAGCAGCCTGTCGGGATCATGATCCATTCTGACTTCATCCGGCAAGAATGCATCAGCATCAGGATTAGCGCTGAGAAAATTATCAATCGCCACAGCCACGCTCTCAAATATCTTCTCCACTATCGCCCTAACCTCATCAGGACTATAAGCATTATCATCACTCAATGCCGTAAACGACTCCACAACCTGTCCTGGCAGAGAAAACGCCCCCTTGCCACGTAGACTCAGCGGCTCTTGCTTATTATCTGCCGCATCCCATATATCCCACCATAGATCGTCGGCATACATGGGTTTTACAGTCAACCGCGCCTCAGCGTCCATAAAGTAAAGACAGAAAAAATAGCCTCCGACAACTTTGAAATTAATATACGCACTCTGACGGAAACCATATTCACGGCCTACGTCGCGCCTGATGTCTGCCACCATTTTCCTAGTCTCTTTCTTTGTCATTATCTCGTCGATTCTTCAATCAAACTGATTCAATATTGAAATAAGTCTGTGGCCAAGCCGTTTACTTTTTTTAAAACAAGCTCACATAGCTAATGCCGAAATTAATGAATTTAATGTTGTTTTGCAACAAAAACATTACTATTTTTGCGGATAATACAATTGCAATCAGCAACGACAATCATAGCGTCAAACCTATAGAATAAGTGGCTGTTCAAAAATTCAGCAGTATAAAACTCAAGAACAGTCATAATATAAATCATTTTAATCATACACTTATGGGTAATATCTATCAAAGTCTTACGGAATTAATCGGAAACACACCACTGCTTCAGATCAACAACATAGCGAAAGCCGAAGATCTGAAAGCGACCGTGCTCGTCAAGATCGAATCATTCAATCCCGGAGGAAGCGTAAAGGACCGTGTGGCACTCTCGATGATCGAGACAGCCGAAAAAGAGGGCATCCTTCACCCCGGATCGACCATAATCGAACCCACAAGCGGCAACACCGGAATAGGACTTGCCTGGGTGGCATCGGTCAAAGGATATAATCTGATCCTGACCATGCCTGAGACTATGAGTATCGAACGCCGGAAACTCCTCAAAGCACTCGGTGCAACTATCGTGCTAACTCCCGGCGCCGAGGGCATGTCAGGAGCTATACGTAAGGCAAATGAGCTGAAAGCCCAACATGAAGGCGCTGTAATTCTCCAACAGTTTGACAACCCCGCCAATCCTGCCGCACACCTGCACACCACAGCTGAGGAAATATGGCGCGACACCGATGGCAAAGTGGACATATTTGTGGCAGGTGTTGGCACAGGTGGCACAATCAGTGGCACCGCAGCCGGACTAAAAGCCCACAATCCATCAATTAAGGCTGTCGCTGTCGAACCGGCAAGTTCAGCAGTATTGTCAGGCGAACCGTCTGGCGCACATAAAATACAAGGTATCGGAGCTGGATTCATCCCTAAAAATTTCAATCCGCAAGTGGTCGACACCATAGTCAAGGTGACAGACAACGATGCCATAAAAGCCTCACGCTTGCTCGCCCAACAGGAGGGTTTGCTCGTTGGCATATCATCAGGCGCAGCATTATATGCCGCCATGCAGTTGGCCAAAATGCCGGAAAATGCCGGAAAGACCATCGTCGCTCTGCTTCCTGATACCGGTGAACGCTATCTATCCACAGTGCTGTATTCATTTGAAGAATATCCTGTGTAACCAAGCCTACATTCTACCTACAAAGGCTATGTGAAAAGCCTGTATAACAGCCTTCATACATGGGTGTCCACGCAACTATCTACGCCGGACACCCATGTTTTTTATTAAACAATATTGCAATTTACACCCTCCAGTGCAAGAATAGCGACATTCTGGTTAAATTAAGTTAATTACATTAATTGTATTTGAGCGAAATCATCCAACAATCCCAATCTCGGGGAGATAATGGCCAAAATATTATTAAAATTCCATGAGATTATTTTCTTTTTAGTAAATTTGTATGCGATTTTTCCAAATTCATTTATTTGGAAACTCCATTTATGTGAAATAAAAATTTGTGCTATTTGTAGTTTTAGGCGTTATTGACTTATGGAAAACTTTACAAAGAAAAGAGGCGGTCGCCGTCCCGGTGCTGGCCGCAAGAAATCAACCGTGAAGCGCTACGGATTCAATGCCCCTGCCACTGTGCATGCTGTGCTTCAACAAGTTGACAGCATTACCGATTTTATCTGCGAAGCCGTGCTGAAGCATGGTCAGGATAAAGGTCTCTGCTAAAACACCGGCGATTCACTTTGCCGTGAGGCAACCTCTTAAAATTAGCAAACTGTAGTTGACACTGCGTCTATACATTGACGCACAACAGTTAACAAAAGCATGCTGACACCTTTTTGCCCTATATGATCAATATCCAGCAAAAAATTGAAAATTATCCAATTAGCCACGTAGCCTTTCAACCTTGCAGGCAAGCTATCACCTAATCCTATATAGATCTATATTCAAACTACGGGATCAAGGATTGAGTATATCGGTATTACGGAAAGCTATTATCTTCTCTATAGCCTTTATACGCTGTAATGTCTCTTCCGAAGGATCGAGTTCAGCAGCACGATGCAGATCGCTTAATGCCTTTCCCATACTGCCGGTCGACCATAATGCCTCGCTGCGCATAAGATAGACCCACGACGGTGGATTTCCAGAGGCAATAATATCAGATGCGGCAACAATTACCGCCTCCGCACCGTTGTTTTTTAAAAGGTTAGCAAGATTCTCCCGAGTCATCATAGCTGATCTGTATTTTCCATCACAAATTTACAAAAAATGTATCGTCCTGCAACTCTGCTATTCCTCCTCGGTATGATTTTCACAACCCTGTGTGCCCAAAACACCGAGGACAATCAATCTCTCTACAGCTTCGACCAATGCCGAGGATCAGGCAGCCCATATCCCGCCCCGGAAGCTCGCGTAGCGCTACCCGACTCCCTTACTCTGATCATGATAAACCATGTCGGCCGCCATGGTTCGAGATATGAGACATCGCCCCGACGGGCAAATGCAGTAAAGAAAGCTCTGAACAAAGCAAAAAAAAATGGCACTCTCACTCCTTCCGGGGAAAAAATGCTTGCGCTTACCCAACGCGTCATCAATCTCTCAGAAGGAAAGTGGGGTCAACTCGATTCGATCGGTATGGCAGAGCACCGTGGTATAGCATTGCGCCTGTGCAAGGCATGGCCCGGACTGCTTGAAGGAGCACGCATAGAAGCAATATCATCCTATGTGCCCCGCTGCATAATGAGCATGGACGAATTCACCCATCAGATCACCCTCTGCAACGACAAGGTCAACATACTCTACTCTTCCGGTCCGGTCAACTCTCCGCTATTGCGACCGTTTGCCATCGATTCAGCCTACATCTACCTCCGCGATAACGCTCCATGGGAAGACGCGCTCAACAAATATTGCGACAATCAGATACCCCTCGCACCCATCGAACGCCTCATCGGCAAAGATGCACTCGACAAGAATGCGATGCGTGCTCTCGCCACAAACCTATATGGTATGCTGGCCGGACTTAATGCTTCCGGCATCAGCCAGTCAAGTCTGTCGGAATTCTATACCCTCGAGGAAGCAAACGAAATGTGGCGATGTCGCAATCTCACACAATATCTGCAACGCACCACATCGGTATACTCTTCACTACCCTCCGATATCGCCTCAACCCTGCTGGCCGATATAGTAGCAACTACCGACGATTTCATAGCAGGGCGCAGTTCGGCTTGTATAAGCCTACGGTTCGGACATGCCGAGACACTTATGCCGCTGTTGGCTTTGACCCGTATTCCGCAATGCTATTATGTCAATTCCAACTTATCATCAGTCGATCGTCATTGGATGAACTTCCACGTCACGCCGATGGCAACTAACCTGCAGATGCTCGTTACAAAAGCACCCTCCGGTACTATATATGTCAGACTCGACTTAAACGAACGTCCGGTACATTTCCCCGGAACCTCTCAATATTATGTTACATGGGCCTATGCTCACAAATATTTCGATCAAATTTTAAGCAAAGCCTCATGGCATAAGTAATCCTCAAAATTTATTAGCGCTTGATAAAAATAATGGTTCAGAAACAACGGCAATGAAGACTTCAATATCATGCACATTTTAAACAAGCCATTATTACCAACCACATCTCCATGTAACTGTCAAAAATTACATTTCTGACAATCAGGCTTTTGTAATTTTTTCTAAAAATTTTCACTCAAAAATTTTGTCAGTAAAAAAAAAGCCCTTAACTTTGCATCGCAATTGAGAAACAAACCTCCTGATTCACTAGGAGTTAAAGCTTAAGAATAGCGATTCAAAAGCATCTCAAAAGCAACAAATCATGACTCCGTAGCTCAGTTGGTAGAGCAAATGACTCTTAATCATTGGGTCGAGAGTTCGAGCCTCTCCGGGGTCACAAGACAAAATGGCAAATCGCCGCAAAACGCTGAAATCACTTGATTTTCAGCGTTTTTTTGCTAATATCGTGGGACATTGAAGAATGCAACATTTAGCTGTGAGTGATTCCACTCACAGTTGACCAAATCCAACTGTAAATAACCTGATACACCATCAGTTACGTGCTGAAGTCCATTCACAAAGTGGTTTTTTTGGGGGGGGCAGGCAGAATTGTCCGTTGAAATGTTAAAACTAATGCGCATAGTTTAGAGAACCGATATAGGAAGAACGGGATGTCAGTCACGCCGTGGAACTGAGTGGAAAAGCTCAGTTAATTTGCTTTTTTGGGGGGCAATTTTAATGACTGGACCGGGGCTGTTTCATTGATTTCCACAGGGGCAATTTGTTGAGAATATCCACTACCGCCTCGTTTTGCCAGTAAGTTACCAGTTTAATCTCTTGAAAATCAAATGAAATTCCGGAAGCCATTTTGTTGTTTGAAATAAAAGCATTAAATTTGTGGTAACATACTTACCCCGCTTCCCGTAAGAACAGCGCGCTCAGGGTAAGTTTTTCTTTTTTATGGCACTTCCAAACTTATATTCAACCTCAGATCTCTGTATCTGAACAAATACGGCTTCTTAAATCGGAAGGTCTTGAATTTTCCGATGAAAACAGGGCACAACACATTCTTGAAAACATCAGTCTTTTCAGAATGAAAAGTTAACTGATGCCTTTTAGGAAGGCCGGATCTCGCACCTTCAAACCGGGAGCAAATTTTGATTATGCGTACTCACTGTATAAATTTGACTCCGAACTGAGAAAGATGATTTGCTCTGAAATGGAGAAAATCGAAATTTCAATCCGTACACAGCTATCCTTGATAATGGGAGATGAGGCGGGTATATATTGGTTTGAAGACGGGGCAAATTTTAGAGATACCAATCGCCATGCCGGACTCCTCGCAAATTTGGAGGTAGAATTACGCCGCAGTGACGATGATGCGATTGTTGATTTTCAACGCAGATATTCAAATGCTTTTCCTCCGAGTTGGATGACATTCGAGATAAGCTCATTCGGCACCTTATCCATGATGTACCGTTGGCTCAATGCAGGTCACGCACGCCGCAAGGTTGCACGGTTTTATGGCTTGACAGATACGGTGATGGAGTCGTGGCTACACTCAATCGTGTATGTACGCAACATTTGCGCACACCATTGCCGATTATGGAACCGTCGGTTGAGCATCAACGCGCTTGTTCCCCGTCGCACACATTTGCCATTCGTAAATATTCCGGCAGATACAAAGCGAGTGTATTACATCATGTCAATCCTGCTCTATTTTCTTCAGGCTGTCAATCCTCAGAACACGTTTGCAGCACGTTTCAAAACGCTGCTGTCAAAATATCCAAATGTCGATGTGTCAGCGATGGGATTTCCATGTGACTGGCAAAATGAGGCGCTTTGGCAATAAGCGTACAACCGTAAGTTATTAGCTTCTATACACATCGGCGACATATGCAGAAATGGCATTTTGAACCACAAAGGGAGTGATTTTTACGATATGTAAGCCCAAATGATTTTTAACACGTCAGCCGTGGTGAGTGATGTGTGAGTGATTCCACTCACAGTTGACAAAATCCAACTGTGAATGGGAGTAAATCACACCTACATAACACATATCATAACTCCGCATCTTGTTTAAGTGAAAATATAGGAAATTGAACCTTGAGAACAAATGCGTGCAATGCATGCTATACCCAAGCATAGCATGCATTGCCGTACTCCTCGCAAATTTTGAGTCACAATATCAGAAATTACCATATTTGCGTTGTAGATAATTCTATCGATTACACCATTGACCAATAGATCATAGCAGCCATCTTCCGTATGGAGACTATCGATCTACACACATTCCGGATTTTCCACAT
>CANPDS010000010.1 GCA_947573015.1 uncultured Muribaculum sp. | reverse complement strand
CAGCTCTAAAAGCCGATGACACGGCACAAGTGGAAGCGCTACGTATAAAATATCTGAGCAAAAAGGGAGAGATCAATGCCCTTTTCAATGATTTCCGCGCCCTCGCCCCTGACGAGAAACGTGCTATCGGTGCTCCGCTTAACGAACTGAAGACATTCGCAACTGACACGATCAATGCCTTGCGCGAGGCCCTCGACAGCTCGGAGACCTCCGACATGTCAATCGACATGAGCCGCACAGCCGCACCCATAGCACTCGGCACCCGTCATCCACTATCGCTTGTAAGAGCTGAGATAATGTATTCTCCGCCATGAATTTCGCCGCTGATCATCCGGCTCGCGACATGCAGGACACATTCTTCATACAGCGTTCGCCCGACGTATTGCTCCGCACACATACCTCTTCCGTACAATCACGCGTGATGGAACAGTCTCAACCGCCCATCCGCATCATCTGTCCGGGACGCGTCTACCGCAATGAGGCTATTTCGGCACGTGCCCACTGCTTCTTCCATCAGGTAGAGGCTCTGTATGTTGACAAGAATGTATCATTTGCCGATCTGCGCCAGACTCTTCTTTATTTTGCACGTGAAATGTTTGGAGCAGACACTCAGATACGCCTTCGTCCCAGCTATTTCCCATTCACTGAGCCCTCCGCAGAAATGGATATCTCATGCAATCTGTGTGGCGGCAAAGGATGCTCATTCTGCAAACACACCGGATGGGTTGAGATCCTTGGATGCGGTATGGTCGACCCAGCTGTGCTTGAAGCATGCGGAATTGACAGTTCCGTTTATTCTGGTTTTGCTCTTGGCATGGGCGTGGAACGTATCACCAATCTAAAGTATCAGGTCAACGACCTGCGACTATTCTCAGAAAACGACACACGCTTCCTCGACGAGTTCACAGCCGCACATAAATAGTGGATCATGACTACAAAAGAGCGCTATAGACAAGTACTACAGATATTCTCTGAAGCGATGCCGCATTACGACACCCCGTTTCACCTGCTTGTTGCTGTCATATTGTCTGCACAGTGCACCGACAAACGTATCAATATGGTCACTCCGGCGCTCTTCAAGGCATACCCCACTCCTGCCGATATGGCAGTGGCATCACAAGATGAGATATTCGAGTATATCCGGTCTGTATCATACCCCAACAACAAGGCACGCTCCCTTTTGGGAGCTGCCAAAATGTTGGTGGAAGAATTTGACGGCGAGGTACCATCCGATATCGATCAGTTGATGCGTCTACCTGGAGTAGGCCGCAAGACAGCCAACGTAATGCTGGCTGTGGTATGGAATCGCGCCGCAATGGCTGTGGATACTCACGTCTTTCGCGTAAGTGAACGCATCGGTCTGACCACAGGGTCAAAAACGCCATTAGCTACAGAGAAGGCCCTCTGCGCCAATATTCCTGAAGAACTTATCCCCAAAGCCCACCACTGGTTGATACTGCATGGCCGATACATATGCAAAGCCCGACGTCCCGACTGTCTCAACTGCTACCTCACATCCGTATGCCGTCATTACATCAACGGCACAAAAAATGCGCGTCCACTGACTGATGATCCTGCTAAAAAAGTTTGATAATGGACTACGAACAAGCCTTTCTCTTTATAATCGAAGTAATTGGCACGGTAGCATTCGCAATATCAGGCATACGCATGGCCGCAGCAAAACATTTTGACTGGTTCGGAGCATACACCGTCGGCCTTGTAACGGCCATAGGAGGCGGTACCTTACGCGATATATTGCTTGATATACCTGTATTCTGGATGCAGACATGGTGGTATCTTGCAGTAACGGGGATGTCCCTTATTGTTGTAATAGTATTCCGCCGCATACTCCTCCATACACGTGTGCTCTTTATTTTCGACACAATAGGCCTTGCGCTCTTTGTGGTAATCGGCATCCAAAAAACCCTCGACGCTTCATACCCTCTCTGGGTAGCCATAATAATGGGTATCATAACCGGAGCTATCGGAGGCGTAATCCGCGACATACTCATCAATAATGAGCCGCTCCTGTTCAAAAAAGACCTATATGCCACGGCATGTCTGGCCGGTGGATTGGTCTACTGGATACTTCTCCTGTGTAAGGCTCCAGTACCTGTGCAAGGTCTTGCATGCGCAATCACTGTAATAGCGATGCGTGTGCTCGCTGTCCGATATGGTTGGTCGCTTCCTGTGCTTGCAAACACGCCTTGCGATGCCGACTATGAATACTCCAGCGAAGATCAGCTAAATACTCCACAGTCAAAAAAAAGTAATTAATCACCAGACACATCCACACCGTGGAAATCTCACAATACCCCAGTATGAAACTTAAGTTAAGTGCATCAGCACTTCAGTTTATCCGATATGCATGTGTAGGAGTGCTAAACACAATTGTCACTTTTGCAGTGATCATAATATGTAAATCAATCATAGGTATGAATCCGTGGGTATCAAACGCTCTCGGATATATCTGCGGTATAATCAACTCCTTCATATGGAACAAACGGTGGGTATTCCGCACATCAGGCCATTATGCCCGCGAAGCCATAGCCTTCCTATCAGGAGCATTGGTATGCTATGGAGTGCAGTTGTTAGCCACATGGCTTATATACAATGAGACCGGCCTAAAATCGTGGGAATACACCATACATACCGTAACATTATCTGGTTACGGAATAGCTACTGTCGCAGGCAATATTATCTACACTGTCACATATTATATCTACAACAAGCTCATCACATTCCGTAGTTGACAAAGCCGAGCCACCTAAGCGGCATTTCTGCTGTTATGATTTATTAACAGAGTTGTACGCTGTTTTCTACAAATCTACCCGTTTCTCTTTCTTACAAAAGAACTAAATTTGTGTGTTCACTTGTTATATTTGTGGAAGAAGATTAAAGCCAACAAGCTAAAAAATGATTTCACAAATAAAACCTATGGTAATGTTTCGACGTCGTCCCTACAAAATCGGTTTGGCCCTTAGTGGAGGTGGTGCCCGAGGATTCGCTCATCTGGGTGCTCTTTACGCATTGGAAGAACTCGGCATACGTCCCGACATCGTTGCCGGAGTAAGTGCCGGAAGTATAGCTGCGACACTCTACGGAAGCGGACTAAAACCGATGGAGATCATGCGTTGCTTCATGAAAGCACGCTTCTGGGACTTCTGCGAAATCAATATGCCGAGCGCAGGTTTTTTCACCATGAATGGATTTCAGGAATTCATGAAGGAAAACCTTCTGGTAAAGCGCCTTGAAGATTGTCCCACACCAACTGTAGTATGTGCTACCGATCTTGATCATTGTGTACCGGTACAATGGAGACAAGGCACCATTGCCCCACGAGTGATGGCCTCATGCTGTATGCCTGTCGTGTTCAAACCGATTGTAATAGATGGTGTGCACTATGTTGATGGCGGTGTACTGCACAATGTGCCGGCATGGGCTATCAGAAACGAGACATCCCATCTGATCGGCATCAATGTCAGCCCACAGACAAAACCACAGCGTACATCTGGCAATATTATTGATGTAGCATCACGATCATTCCATTTAATGTCAAGAAACAACGCCGAGAACGATATTAAATTGTGCGATACAATCGTCTCGGTTGATTCAATCGCCGATATGGGCGTATTCACACTCAAAGAAAAAGAGCGCATGTTCAAAAGTGGATATTACGCCACAAAAAAAGCACTTGCCGACTCTCCGCTATTGAAATCGTCATTCTCAATTTTATGACCAGCGAAAAACCGATCATCTATCAACTTCTTCCAAGACTTTTTGCCAATCCCTGTGACGATTGTGTACCGGGAGGCACAATAGAGCAGAATGGCTCAGGTAAAATGAACGACATAACCTCATCAGTTCTCAAAAGCATAAGAGGACTTGGGGTTACCCATGTATGGTATACCGGGGTAATCGAACACTCGAATCAGACCGATTACACCCGTTACGGCATTTCACGAGACAATCCTCATGTAGTAAAAGGTAAAGCAGGTTCGCCGTATGCAATAAAGGATTATTACGACATCGACCCTGACATTGCCGTAGATGTCAACCGACGCCTTGATGAATTTCAATCATTGGTCGACCGCACACATGATGCAGGCATGAAAGTCATAATCGACTTCGTACCTAACCATGTATCGCGCCAATACTGCTCCGATGCCAAACCGGCAGGTGTACGCGACTTCGGAGTTGGCGATGATCGCAACCGATTCTTCGCCCGCGACAACAGTTTCTACTACATCCCTCATCAGTTATTCGCTCCATCAATTGATCTTGGATCTGACGAAAACGCATATGTGGAATTTCCCGCCAAGGCTTCTGGCAACGACTGTTTCACCGCATTTCCATCTCAGTACGATTGGTATGAGACTGTAAAACTCAACTATGGTGTTGATTACGGTGATCATTCCAAACACTTCTATCCTATACCACGCACATGGCACGACATGCTTGCCATCCTTCGCTACTGGTGCGGGCACGATATCGACGGATTCAGATGCGATATGGCCCATATGGTACCGATAGAATTCTGGCAGTGGGCGATACCCAACATCAAGGAACGTTATCCACACGTTGTATTCATAGCTGAAATATACGATGTGGCCCTCTATCGCGATTTTATAAATTACGGTGGATTCGATTATCTCTATGATAAAGTAAACCTCTACGACACATTACGTGGGATACAATGCCACAATGTTTCGGCAGCTCAGCTTACACATTGTTGGCAGACAGTAGATGGTATCGGAGGAAATATGCTCAACTTTCTGGAGAATCATGACGAACAGCGCTTTGGATCACGACAATATGCAGGAGACCCCTCACTGGTAATTCCATCTTTGATAGTAAGTTCATTCATCTCTACCGGGCCCATGATGATATATGCCGGGCAGGAACTTGGCGAACAAGCTACAGAAGCCGAAGGATTCAGTGGAGCCGATGGTCGCACTACAATATTCGACTACTGGAGCATACCCACTATAAGGCGTTGGATGAATTCAGGAAAATGGAATCTTGAACGTCTGACACCGCAGGAACGTTGGTTGCGCGACAAGTACAGCACTATTCTCAACATATGCAATCAGGAGAAAGCCATATCACGCGGACGTTTCTTTGATCTGATGTACGTCAATTACGAGAATCCTTCACTCAATCCACATAGACAATACGTATTCCTGCGCAGTTGTGACAACGAGACACTGCTGATTGCCGTTAATTTCGACAACGTACCATGCAACTTAAAAATCAACATACCATTGCATGCATTCGAGACTCTCGGCATACCTCAGGGTGACTGTGTGGCTGTGGAACTTCTATCTCATGATATGATGCGCAAATCCATATCTCCTGATCAAACCTTTGACACGGAAATCGGCCCTAATGACGCTGTGGTATGGAAGATTAAACACAAGAACGTGCTGCCAACGCGCAAAAAGTAGTGGCCCCACGCTCGATTATCCGCTAAAAAACGATAACTTTGCATCATCAAACTGAAATTTCTGAACTTAAATACACTTTCTTGTAATGTTACCCCCTTTTAAGATTTTTGCCGGTACTAAGTCGGAGTACATGGCCAAGGAAATCTGCAAAGACCTTGGTGTGGAACTGGGAAAAATGAACATCCAGCACTTCGCCGACGGCGAGTTCGAGGTCTCGTTTGAAGAGTCGATCCGCGGATGCGAGGTATATCTCGTACAATCCACATTCCCCAACAGCGATAATCTCATGGAGCTTCTCCTTATGATCGATGCTGCCAAGCGTGCATCAGCCGCCTCCATTATCGCTGTCATGCCATATTTCGGATGGGCACGTCAGGACCGCAAGGATAAGCCTCGCGTATCCATCGCAGCAAAACTCGTAGCCGACCTTCTCAGCACCGCCGGTGTTGACCGTGTCATCTGCATGGACCTCCATGCCGACCAGATACAAGGATTCTTCAACGTTCCGGTTGACCACCTCTACGCTTCATCGGTATTCATCCCGTACATCGAGTCACTTCATCTTCCCGACATGGTGATTGCAACACCCGACGTAGGTGGCGCAAAGCGTGCCAACAACTATGCCAAGTACTTCAATGTTCCTCTGGTACTTTGCCACAAACAGCGTGCAAAAGCAAATGTGGTTGCATCAATGACAGTGATCGGCGATGTAAAAGACAAGAACGTAATCCTCATCGACGACATGGTTGACACTGCCGGCACCATTACCAAAGCGGCCGACTTGATGATGAGCGAAGGAGCCAAGAGCGTTCGTGCGCTATGCTCTCATGCAATCATGAGCGATCCTGCAAGCCAACGCGTACAAGATAGCGGAATTACTGAAATGATGTTTACCAACTCCATCCCCTACAATGGAGAATGTACAAAATGCACCATTCTATCAGTAGCTCATCTTTTTGCCGACACAATCCGTCGTGTACACGAAAATCAGTCAATTTCCTCACAGTATCTTATCTGATAAGATTAACCAACAGGATTTTCCAAACAATATCATTAAGATGGCACGTTGTGACGTGTCATCTTTTTTTTGTCAATATTTTTCATTATCTTGCAGGATAATTCATCGAAACGATCACAAACGCTGATGGTAAAACTCATATATACTATCCTCTGCCTTATGTGTGCATGCACCACGATGGCACAAAGAGTTTATAAGGTAACTGCCGCGATTGACACTGCACGCCATGTCGTAACGCTATCATCAATAGAAGGTGGTGCCGACGTAGCCGTATCAATTATCGACAAGCGTATGACACAAGCCGACACACTCACTACCATTGCATCCCAGCTCCTGCTTCAGAATGATCTTGCGGGACACATCGAAAATCCATCTTGGTATCTGAATGCTCCTGCCGAAGAAGCTATTCCTGCAGCCGATGCCCTCATGCTTACTCAAGGCTGGACACGATACGACATGCCAGAGGCCATCAAAGGGCATCTCCCCGAAATACTCCCCTATCCACTCGAACGCGGCGGACAACTTGACGGCGTTATACGGTCGAGGTGGCGCGGAAAACCCCTCGCCAATGCTGTAGCCAATGTCACAGCACTGTCCATCGGCTACTGTGACCTTGCCGTTACTGACAGTCTCGGACGATTCAGCATAGTGGGAGTGGAATGGCCCGACAGCACTGTCTTTGTAATTTCGGCACGCAACCACAAAGGCAAACGCGAAGGTAATTTCGATATTGACACAGACAGTTTCCCGACTATCAGGCCCATTAATATACCGATATTGTCAATTTCCGACTCAATTGCCACAAATGAGCCTGATCCCAACTCACTCTCCTACAGCACACGCATGAGCATATCGCCACAAGGCATGCAGATAATGCTCCACGAGGTAACTGTCAAAGGCACTAAAACACTAAAAACAAATGAAGTAATCGATATTCTTGCTAATAAAGTACTCTCGCCATCCGATCGTGAGGACATCCATTCCTACGAAGACCTGATAAAACTGATATCGGGCCTATATGTGATCAACGAATGTGTGCTCTACCAGAAATCGCCGGTCGAGATATGGATAGACGGGCATCTGATCGGCCGCTTCCCAGACTATTACGAAGTAGGTAAAAAAAGCTACATCACATCAACCGATCCCGAACCTATATTCACCGATCCCGAAAGCGAGATTGCCACTGAAGAGATGACTCTCAAGGATCTTGAAAGCAGATATCCGTACATTGACGTTGAGTCTATTGCCTACATTCCACCGATCCGGTCAGCCATATTCAGTCAGGACGCATCACGCATGGGTGGAGTGCTACATATCACAACAAAGGATCCCGACAAAATACGCGGTCCTATAGCGCCGGAACTCAAAATAATAATGCCTCTTGGATATCAACGTACCAAGCGATTTTATGTACCGACATATCAGGTTGATGGGAGCATGGCCACAGAACCACATGGAGCCACACTGCGATGGTATCCATCAGTAGGCCTCACGCTTCCATTAGAACTCCCCCTTCCACCTGACATCAATCCTTCCGACATAGGACTTACTGTAGAAGGGCTTAGCTCCTACGGAAATATCGTGACAACAGAGTAAACACCAGATAACTATATACATTACGGTCTATTCAGAAAAATCTGAATAGACCGTAATACCTATTAGCAGCATCAAGGGGTGCTATTATCCCCTTTAATTATTCTAAATTTACCGAACTATTGACTTATGTATTATAATTTAAATATAACCGAACGTGCTGCGGATGATGATGACACACGAAGAACTTTGATACCGGAACCAATTACAGAAGCATCCACGGTTACTTCGCTATCAGTCATAGCACATGAAGTAAGACAACGTCCATCCACCGAATATATATTCATTGTCACATTGTCTCCATAAAGCGCTGATATGACACGAAGCATATCACCGTCAAGAGCGACACTCAGACGATTATCTTCTGCGGTCACCATTTGAATACCAGAAAGACCATCAATCATCTCAACAGATCCGATACAATTGCGACTACGCACATTACCAAGACGGTCGGTAGCCAAATCATATTTTTCAACCAGAAGTTGATCATCGCCCATCCCTACGCCTTTTGAATCAAGACCTGCAAAAATGCGTATTCCATTTTCGTCCGCAGGGAGCAGTCCGGCATAGTTCGCCTCACCCTGCGAGGCATTAACAGGAGAAATATTGAACTGCGAGAACTCGTCAACAACAGGCTTATCGGCAATCTGATCGGCAGTGAGATTATCACGGCGCTCAGTAACAAACTTACCGACTACCGAACGAACGATATTAATGTTGCCCTGCTTATCTGCGGTAAATTGTCCGGCATGCAGATCGGAATAGTTCTTACCGTTACCGGATGTATTGCCTTCAAGAATAGTGTTGACAACGTTAACTTTCAATCCAGTTTCCCACAAGAGTATACAGCTATGGAATGTACCGCTCGTGTTATGATTGCCAACGATGGTGCAATTGTAGAAATTCATAGTCTGAGTGGGTGATACGTTGTTGTCGTTCTGTACCCACAACACACTACCGCAACCACTTGCCGTATTGCCGGAAAAATTACAGTTGATGAAATTATATTCGAAATTACGCTGACCGCAATTCTCCGCCACCATCGCACCACCGTGATCGCCTGGAGCCTTATTATCAAGTATATCACAATTCTTTAAAGTAAAATGCTGATCAGTGATATTGGTCCATCCCAACTGAAACGCACCGCATTGGTTGCTTGATTCATTGCCGGTGAACACGCAATTCTCTGCATCAACATTTGTTCCCCAGACAGACATTGCACCTCCACGAGAATTATTATTGGTACAGGCGGGATTCTTCTTTGACATATTTCCTTCGAAAATAGTGCGGTTCAACACAATTCCTTTCGAAAGATAGGTATATATGGCCCCACCGAGAAAAGCGATATTACCGCTGAAAAGGCAATTTGTAATGGTTGCGGTCCCGGCATTCTTGAAGCTGAGCACACCTCCATTATCGTCCTGCATACGCGAAGTGCCATTGTTGATGAACGAAACGTTATCAGCGACAAAATCTCCACCTAACATACTGAGCACACCTCCGGCGCCATTGGCAACGAAATTAGTCACTGTGATGTTGCGGAAAGTAATATTGGTCTTCTCTGTCTCAGCAAGGCGAGTAGCACCCATACCATCAAGACATGCTGTATCATCACCACCCTCAAATGTCAATGAAGTATATCCTTCAAGATTAAGTTCATCATCAACCTCAACTTTTCCGATCACTACGATCTTAGCGCCATCCCACTTCACCGAGGCAACCGCCTTAGTGAGCGAAGAAAAAGGGGCGGTAGCCGAACCGTCGTTGGCATCCGAACCGTCAGCAGATACATATGCTACTTCAAGTTCTCCTGATTCACGCTCCTCTACGGGCACGGGGTTATTATTTTCATCAAGAATCTCAAGCTCGTCGATCTTCTTCTCAAGTACATAGTAGAATCCGACAGAGAAGTTGTAAAGAGGATAAGGCTTGCCATAGATAACATTACCATCGGCATCTTTCGGTTCGTAGTCGGGACGTAACGACATGCCATCGGCACCACCGTTGTCCTTGCTGCTCTGACGCGGCCATACATATGATCCATCCTCATTCTTGCTGTCAAGATCAATATATGTGAGCTGACTCTTATAAGGATCGCTGTCACGGAGGTTTCCGTGACCTTTAAGGTCATTGAGTCCACTGACGCGTGTCTCCACATATACATCCGGTCCACCATAAGTGACATAGATCTTACCAGTAAGCGGCTCAGCAAATTTCATCACCACATCATCACCTTCAATAGTGATGCTTGCAGGATTCTTGATAGCTCCGCTGCTGTAGCCTCCTTGATACACGGCAAAACCATAGTTCTGTATTTTAGGAAGAGTATTAGTGTCGAACACCATTGGCCCACAAGGCACATAGTATTTGATACGCAATGTCTTTCCACCATCCTCACGCGAGATTTTTTTTGGCTGCATAGCTAACGTGGGCTCTCCGTGAGAGTGCTTGTAGTAGGCCTTGGCAAGCATCTCCCCAAACCAACGATAGCCGTTGGCATCAAGGTGACCTCCACGGTCAGTACATGGATATGGCGATCCAGCCATCACCATATCATCGTTTTCGTTGGCAGCCTGCAACTGGGCCATGCCGATCTCTATTGTGCGACGCACATACTGGGCACCAGTCTGGTAAGTGATAAACACTGGAGTGCTTGTCTGACCGTATGCAGCCTTTATATCATTCTGCATATTGTTTTTAAGGGTTACAAGCAGTTGCTTATAAGTCTTGCGGTCGGTACAGTTATTCTCACCTGGATGTAGTCCGCATGCACCAGTGGTGGCATCAATCTTGATATCATAGTTAAACTCACCCTGCATCCAAAATATTGCCGGGCACACCACATTATCAAAGCCCTTCGCCTTGATAGCGGCAGGAGTATTGGCAATAAGTTCCTCAAAGGAACCATAGTTGTTTTTACGCTGGTTGAGCGTACACTCCTTGGAAAGTTCCTCAATGGTAGCTCCGCTTGCTCCTACCGATGACGCGATAAGATCCTGTCCGTTGAGCCAGCCAAGCTGCATGTGGTTCACAGCTCCGACAACCGGACATTCGGCAAGACAACCGGCATTACGAGTCTTGGTCTGATCGCCCTGACAGGCATAAGATACGGTGCCTATAAGCGGATTTAAATCCCAGGATGCCCCCGACCAATAATTGTGATGATAGTTAAGCCCGGCATTTGTCCACACTTCCCCACCAACCATATAGTTTCCAGGGATATTTTCTGTAGATAAGACCGGATATGACTGATGTCCGGTAGACAGACTCTGACCGTTAATGATAAAATGCTGAATGTCCTTCGCAATAGAAGTAGAAGGGATCGACAGCATGGCACCGGCAAGGATGCCTGAAATTAATCGTTTCATATACTAATTATAATTGAACTATTACCTCGTGAGCTTCAAGGGAATGCACATTTTACTACAACCCTATCAACCATACAAGTGTATTTATAGATTTAGATTTTGAATATCGCAGAACGTGCAGAGGTGGGCGATACCACTCGGAGCACTCTGATACCTTCGCCAAGCTGAGACGCTTCCACATCGATCGCACTCTCAGGCATATCGAATGAGGAGATACGACGTCCGTCGATTGTGTAGATCTCCATAACCACACCATTGCCATACATAGATGATACGACACGGAGTACTCCACCATCAAGAGCCACTTTAAGGCGTGAGTCATCAGCACTTACCATTTGTATGCCTGTTACCTCATCGTCAAACTCTATAGAGCCAATAGAATTATTCTTGCGCACATTACCAAGACGATCGGTCGTGATACCATACTTATCTGCAAGGAGCTTATCATCACCCATGCCTATACCCTTTGAATCAAGGCTGGCAAACATACGCAAACCATCCTCATCCCGCTCAAGCAATCCAGCATAGTTTGCCTCTCCGGCAGCAGCATTATTAGGCGACACATTGATCTGACTCTTTTCATTGAGTGTAGGAGCAGAGCCTAATTCCACATTATCACTATTTTTAATTGCATAGAACTTACCGACTACGGAATTCAACACGTTGATATTGGATTCCTTGCCCACTGTAAACTCACCGGCATGAATGTCTGTATACTCTTTATTACCTCCGGCTGTGTTCCCTTCAAAGATTGTATTTACAATATTTGTCTTGATCCTTGAATTCCACAGAAGCAAACAGCTGTGATAGGTATTACCATTAGTATGGTTACCTGTAATCGTGCAATTATAGATATTTAAAGTCTGCTTCTCCGAAGCCTCATTCCAATTATCGAGCCACCAAGCAAATGAGCCACAAGCTTGTGCATGATTACCAATAATATTGCAATTTACAAAATTGAATTCATATGGTGACGAAGTCTCGCACACAAGTACACCACCATGATCTTTCTCGCAACGGTTATCGAGAATATCACAGTTGGTCAATGTGAAATGCATGTCGCCACTTCCACCACGCACGTCAAATGTAGACGACTGGTTTTTAGCTGCTATATTATTCACAAACACGCAGTTATCAGCATCGAGGCTTGTACCGTAAAGAAATACGGTACCACGGGGTTCTACCCCTGTCAATCCATCTATGACATCCGATACATTACTGTCAAAAATAGAGTTATTGACAACAAAGCCTTTGGTATTGTATGCATAGATTGCAGATCCTCGATAAGCCTTATTATTTATGAACTGACAACGTGTCACCTTGGCATCATATGTATTGGTAAAGCTTAGCGCTCCACCATTTGCATCTTTTTCAAGTGAGGTAGCATTATCAACAAACTCACAGTCCTCAGCTACGAAAAAACCTCCGCCTAGCTTTACAACACTCCCTTTGAAATGCGTGCATGTGAGATTGCGCAAAGTGACATATTTATTTACCACATCAAGCAGCGGATTTCCGTCAAGGCCATCAAGCACAGCATCATCGCCTATACCGACAATCTCTATTGCCTGACCTTCCATAGTAAGTTCATCAGGTACATCAACCTTACCCTTCACATATATCACACCCTGCCTGTAATTAGGATTGACCATATTGAGGGCTGTCTGCAAAGAAGCTACGGGAAGTTCCTCCGAACCTACATTATCATCATTACCATTCTCGGCATCCACATAAACCTTGGCTAAATTGCCGGGATTCTGACCCTCAAGCTTTATAGGCTTGTTGTTCTCGTCAAGTATCTCAAGCTCAGACACATTTTTACCAAGAGTATAGCAGAACGCAACTGAAAAGTTGTAGAGAGGGTAAGGCTTGCCATAAAGGTCGCTGCCATCTGTATCCTTCGGTTCAAAATCAGGACGCAGACGAGTCTCTGAAGCATTGCGGCTATAGATATAGTTACCATCTTCATCCTTACCGTCAAGGTCTATATACGAGAGCAGGCTCTGATATGGATCACTGTCGCGAAGATTACCATGACCGCGCAAATCATTGAGACCCTGTACCGGCGATTCTATCACTGAATAGTTGTCAGCATATGTCACTGTAATCTTCCCATCAAGAGGCTCGGCGAATGTCATCACAACATCATCACCTTCAATCGTGATAGAAGCAGGAGTCTTTGACGCTCCATACCCTGACGTATAGACATTAAATCCATAATTCTTGATTTTAGGCACATGGTTGGTATCAAATACCATTGGTCCGACCGGTACATAATAACTGATACGTAGAGTTTTTCCATCATTCTCACGGACGATCTTTTTGGGCTGCATGGCAACCGTTGATTCGCCTTTGAGTTTTTTATAATATGCCTTGGCAAGCATTTCGCCATACATACGGTATCCATTTGCATCAAGATGTCCTCCACGATCGGGATAAGGATAAACGGGACCAGCCATGATTATATCATCATTTTCGTTGGCAGCCTGCAATTGAGCCATACCTACTGTCACGTAATCACGTACATACTGCGCACCGGCCTGATATGTAATGATAACCGGAGCCTCAGCCTGTCCGTAAGCCGATACAACGTCATTCTGCATATTGTGCATCAGCGTCATAAAGTAGTCTTTGTAGGTAGCGCGATCGGTACAGTTTTCCTCTCCTGGATGAAGGCCACCCTTAGGTTTGCCTGTCTGGGCATCGGTACCCATAGAGAAATAGTTGTGTTCACCCTGCATCCAGAATATTACAGGACAAGTAAGGTTATCATAACCGACAGCAGCAGTTGCCTCCTTCGACTTGGCAAGAGCCTCGGTGAAATGTGTATAATAATCCTTTGACGTGGCCTCTTTTGAAAGTTCCTCAACAGTAGCACCACTCACACCAACTGATGTGGCAAGAATATCGTTTCCTTTGAGATAACCAAGCTGCATGTGATTGACAGCTCCGAGTATAGGACACTCAGCAATCGCTCCACCACTACGCAGATTATTGTTTTCTTCCGCAAATATGTGGCTCATGGTGCCAATCAATGGATGTATGTCCCAGTCGTTTCCACCCCAATAATTATGATTTGAATATCCTGCGCCACCACGTGTCCATACTTCCTGTCCGAGCATGTAGTTCCCTGGGATATTCCCGGTGGAAAGAACAGGCCACGACTGATGACCAGTCGAGAGACTCTGTCCATTGATAATAAATTGCTGAATATCCTTAGCAACAGATGCCGATGGAATTGACAATGCAGCACCAACAACGATACTGGGTAAAAATCGTTTCATTTGCATGTGTGATTTGGTTTTTTAAGGTTGGCGGATTATTCCGCAAGTTTTTTTTACAAAAATACATTCCGACCCTTAATTCCCAATTAAACCACACCAAATCCAGCCGATTAATTTCGATTAATTTCGATTAATCGGAAAAATATTTTATGTTTCCGTGGCCAAAGCCTGTGATCACCGGCGATTTTTTATCTCCCGGAAGGTCATAGTAACAGCATCAAACAACAGCAACCGGCCACAGAGCAGATCGCCAGCATGCGAGAGAAACTTTATAACTTCAGTAGCCTGCAATGTACCAACCACTCCTACTACAGTATTCATCACTCCATTCACAGCACATGGCTGCTCGTTGCGTGGAGGCATGTCACCAAACCATGCGCGATAATCAGCATAGCCGGGAAGATATGTGAACACCTGACCTGCCATTCGCTGAACAGCACCATATACCATAGGCTTGCCTATGGACACACATGTATCGTTCAGCAACAGACGTGTAGCAAAATTATCAGTGCAATCAACTACAATATCATACTCCCCTAATATTGATGCGGCATTCTCTTCAGTAATCATAACTGCCAGCGGCAAAATGCGGACATGAGGATTGAGAGCTGTAATCTTTTCGGCTGCACTCTCTACCTTTAGGCGCCCAAGATCTGCCGTAAAATGCATGATCTGACGCTGAAGATTGCTGAGCGATACAGTATCAGCATCTACAACTCCGATAGTACCCACTCCGGCTGCCGCCAGATATAGACATACGGGCGAACCGAGGCCACCAGCCCCAACAACCAGAACTCTACCATTCTCTATGGCACGTTGTCCTGGAATATCAATCTCACACAACGCGCGATGACCTTTATAACGTTCTGTTATATCATCAAGTTGTTTACTCATGAAATAAGCATTTAAAATTTACACGGTATCTGAAACTTGCTCAACACACCGAGTGCGTCGCATCCATGAGCATATATTATCGTAAGAAAGTTTCCAAATAATAGGTAACGAAACTCCAACCACCGTATATAATATCCAGAAAAGATCTTCGGCAGCATGTTCGTGAATCACCATGTGGCATCCGATCTGACCAAATTCGAGTCCATACCACCATATTTTAATCAAACTTACCACCTTAAACGCAACAATGTGGAAAACAAATATGTAAATGGTCATCTCACCCAACTGCACCAATATACTGCGTACAATCGTCTCTCTTGCATCGATATAATGAGAAAGCCATTTAAGCATCATGAAACCAAGAATGCCTGTCACTGGCAAAGTAGCAACCGTCATCATTGTCGGGGTAAGGGTCATTCCAGCCCAACCAAGATAAGCACCAACAATCAAAAAAGCGGCAATCAGAACTGCGCTCCACCATCGCAATGCAGGAACAGAATTTTCCAAAGCCCTGAACAACACTCCAAAACTAAAGAAAAACAGTCCCCATGTCTCACGTATGCCACCTTGAACAACCGTCACGATACGCATGTCGCATGACACCTTGAAAGCGGCAAATGCCCATGCCATACAGCATATGATAACAGAAGCCTTTACTGTACTGATTTCAGGTGAGAAATGCCGCAGCAACAATCTCAACACCAGATATCCGATTGATGTGAGGAGCAGCGCCCTGAAAAACCAGAAAGCCCCGGCCATGAATTCGTCATAACCAGCCATCGAAAATACGATGTGGACCAGCCGCTGAAAAAAAGAGTGCCATGTATACGGATGTGTCACACCACCAGTCCAATTACCATATGTCTCATTTAAAATACCGAAGTAAAAAAACAGATTGTGAAGCAATAAAAAAAGAATAGCCCATTTTACAAATGGGACATAAAGGCCCTTGAATCGCTTCACGCAAAAGCGCCATGGGTCATCAAGACTTGATGATGAAAAAAAATATCCGGCTGCGATAAAAAACACCGGCATATGAAATAGGTAAATAAATCGAACAAGCATATCGCCTCCTTCCGCATGGCCCGCGACCATCAGAATTATAGCGATCCCCTTAACTATCGACATTACCGTATCGCGCTGAGGAAATGGAGCGTTAACCGTATCTGACTTTCCCATTTACACTCCAAAATTAGCTATTTTTTTGTAATTTTGCAGGAGTATATACATTGAACTGATTTAAATTTATTCCAAAATGTCAATTCAATGACATATCCATCTCTGATCCAGACATATCATGCTTAAATTTATCGGTTGCCTGATGCAACTTATCATATCTCCCGTTAAAGGTTGGACAGACATTGCTGCTGTCGGTGAAAATCCGCAGACCCTCGCTGCCTCTGGTTTCTATCCATTACTGGGTCTTACCGCTTGCTCAGCATTCATACCACGCATATATCACACACACCTTGAATTATCGTTGCTGATTGAAAGTGCAGTAGTAACTTTTGTAGGGTATTTCATAGCTTATTTCCTTGCCTCTGCGCTTCTTACAGCAACCATAGAAAAAGTCTCATCTGATAATCCCGGAGAGAAAAAGATCAACACATTTATCATCTATAACCTCGCGATACTTGCGCTGATCACATTTATCCGCAACTGTCTACCAATGGATCTTTCTCTGATCCAACTCATGCCCCTGTTTGTTTTAATAATAATGTGGGCCGGTAGAAAGTATCTCAATATTGACGAGGGGCATACTCCAACATTTCTGTTGCTGTGCGCTTTGTTTATCCTTATTCCTCCATATGTAATAATCGCCATATTCCGCATGCTTATGCCAGGAAGTCCGGCATGATTGCAACAAACAACCAACATATGACAACAAAAGATATCAACATAAAGAACCGACGCGCAACGTTCGACTACGCTATCACCGACACATTCACGGCTGGAATAGTGTTGACCGGAACTGAGATCAAATCCCTGCGGCAAGGCAAGGCAAGCCTTGTAGATACATTCTGTCTTGTTGACAACGGTGAAGTATGGGTGAAAAACATGTATATCGCAGAATATTTTTACGGTACATACAACAATCATACCGAACGCCGTGACCGAAAACTCCTGCTTAACCGCAAAGAGATAGCTCGGCTTGAGAAATCAGGTAAGGAAGCCGGATTTACAATAGTTCCTCTGCGACTGTTCATAAATGAACGCGGGCTGGCAAAACTCGTGATAGGGATTGCCAGAGGTAAAAAAGAATATGATAAGCGACAGTCCATCAAAGAACGAGAGGACAAGCGCGATATGGCGCGTATGATGCAAAAACGTTAAATCAAACGAAATTCCGCATGATCGATGCTTGGCAAAGACTTGCAAAATCAAAAAAAACTGCATACCTTTGCGAGAAATAAGGATAACACCAAGGCTGCCTGAATGGTGGAATGGTAGACACGAGGGACTTAAAATCCCTTGGCCATAGCGGCTGTGTGGGTTCGAGTCCCACTTCAGGTACTATAAATCAATCCCTTGACTCAATTTTCGGGTCAAGGGATTTTTACATTTTAAGCTTTTACATATCTAAGCTATCTGTTAAGAAAAATACAAAATAAAAAGGAGCTTATCTCTAAGCTCCTTCTTATGGGTTTCCAATAGGTACAATTTCTAAGGTAAAAAAGATTGTTTTAGGTTTGCGTTACAAAGGTCACTCTTTTTTGTGAAGTGACAAAAATTAAAAGCATGTTTAGCAACATGTTTTTTAATCATTTTTAGCAAAATGATATTGAATATTTACGTAACCACCTAATAATCATAGGTATTATCTAATTTGTAAAAATATCTTTCATTAAGTAAAATTTTATTATCAGACTACGGGGATACCAATTTTACCATCCCATCGATACAACAACACGTTATTGCCATCATATGATGCATAGCTGAAATGATGTATCCAATCACCAAGTATAATCATATGCGCTCCTGTAAGCAATGGATAATCAACCAACGCATGCCGATGGCCAAATATAAAGAAGTCAATATCAGGATGCTCAAGAGAATATCCCTCTGAAAATTTCACCAAAGGCTCATTATCAGGACCTTCAAAACGAGGAATATCTTCTTTACAAAAATCGCGGCTTGATGTAGACCATCTATGGGCAAATGGTATGGTCCACCGGGGATGTATCGCGCTATATAGCTTCTGACAGAACTTATTGCGGAATGTAGACCGAAGCATTCTGAACGTAAGTGGCAACTCACCCACACCATCCCCATGGGTCATGAAAAAACGATGTTGCCCGATAGTTTTCTCAAGTACCCCATCGATCACTGTCAGTCCTATCTCATCGCGCAAATAGTCAAATAACCATATATCATGATTTCCTATAAACCAGTATATTTTCACTCCACTATCGGCCAAGGAGGCAAGAGCACCAAAGAAACGCACGAATCCACGAGGTACCACCGTACGATACTCAAACCAATAATCGAGTATATCGCCAAGGAGATACAGCTCTGTCGCGTCATGGCGTATACTATCGAGCCAAGTTATCACGCGCTGTTCATGAACACGTGCATCAGGCATATATGTGGCACCGAGATGCAGATCTGATATAAAGTAGACCATCCTGAAAGTTGGTTAGTTACAAGAAACCAAGATCAAGCTTTGCCTCCTCGCTCATCATCTCCTTAGTCCATTCTGGCTCAAACACAATGTTGATAGTAACATTATTCACACCTTCAATACTTTCCAATTTGATACGTGCATCCTCGACAATAAAGTCAGCAGCCGGACAACTGGGTGCGGTAAGAGTCATATCCACTACCAAATCGCCATTGTCGGCAAGATCAATCCTATATATCAGTCCGAGATTATATATATCAACAGGTATTTCAGGATCATATACCGTCTTCAGCATCGTAATGATGCGTTCCTCTATTTTCAAATGCTCCTCCGGTGTCATATTTTTATCATTTCTAAGAATTCATTCTCACTGAGAATCTTCACGCCAAGCGAACGGGCCTTTTCAAGTTTAGCCGGGCCCATGTTATCACCGGCAAGTATAAAATCTGTCTTCTTGCTTACTGATCCGGCATTTTTACCACCATTCCGCTCAATTATCTCCTTATATTCATCGCGGCTATGATGCACGAACGTTCCAGAAATCACTATCGTTTTCCCAGCAAACAAATCTGATTGAGCATCATCCGCTGGCTCAGGCATAGCCATCCTCACGCCTGCTGCACGAAGACGCTCTACAATATCACTATTGATCGGGTGTGAGAAAAAATCGACAACCGATTGTGCTATACGTGGGCCTATATCATCAACCGCAGTAAGTGCATCTATATCGGCACTCATCAACGTATCAATATCATGCATGGCACGTGCAAGTTTCTTTGCCACTGTCTCTCCGACAAAAAGTATCGACAATGAGAATACAACGCGGTCAAACGGAACCTGCTTGGATGCTTCAATACCTTCCAATATGCGATCGACAGTACGCGGACCCATACCAGGCAACAGCATCATTTCTTCCCGATGACGGTAAAGGGTATACAGATCAGCCGGATCCTTTACCCAACCATGCTCATACAGCAATACCGACATTTCCTCGCCAATGCCATCAATATTCATCATGCGGCGTCCAACGAAATGCTCAATCCGACCACATATCTGAGGAGCACACCCCAACTTATTCGGGCACATATGAGATGCCTCTCCTTCGATACGCACCAATGGAGTGCCACATACCGGGCAATGGGTGACAAACTCAATCGGCTTAG
>CANPDS010000009.1 GCA_947573015.1 uncultured Muribaculum sp. | reverse complement strand
GTTCGGCAAGCACAGGCATCGATGGATAAACAATATCAGCACCTGCATCGTACAACTCTTTTTCAGGTATAGGCCCTGTGGTCACACCTATGGTGAAAGCGCCAGAATCAGCACCCGACATCACTCCCATTGGAGCATTGTCTACAGCAATACTGCTATCCGGAAATGCCCCGACTCTATCCATCGCACGGAGATATGGCTCAGGGTGCGGCTTACCATGTACCACATCACGAGATGTAATCTGTCGTTCCGGAGGAAATGCTCCTGGATAATCACGTTCCAACCGATCGATAAGTGATCGCTGCCCAGATCCTGTGACAAGCACCGTATTTATACTGCGCGTTTGAAACAATGAGATCATGCGGTCGGCGCCAGGCATCGGCTCAACAGGTGGAAGTTCGCTGAAATAGCGTGTCTTACGCTTATACAGTTCCTCACATTCCGCATCACTCACCTCCCGACCGAATGCACGTTTGAACAATATGCGGATAGTATCACGCCCGGTGCGACCTTCATACAGAAAGAATTCATCATGCTCACACTCCACCCCGAGCTCTGTCATAAGGCGATACCATGCGTCGGCATGCCGTGGCATTGAGTCGTAAAGAGTGCCATCCATATCGATAAGGGCTGCAGTAGGAGCAAAACTCATCAGATCACGACGTTTCAGATAGCGGCATACTGCTTGTTGTTCAAGTGTCATATGATTTACTTCTTTATTTTTTTCTTTTTACCATTCTTTATAGTTTTATCAGGCATCGAGCTTTCCAATGAATCAACCGGCACTTCCAAAAGTCCCTCTTTTATGAATACCGCAGAATCAGAGGCTGAAATAGTATCAGGCGCCACAGCATCATCGACCTCAACCGGAACACCCGAGACTTTAAGAGCGCCAAGACGTGCGGCACGTGATCCACGCCTAAATACATTGTCAATCTCCTGCAAAAGATTGACACGCGTAGATTTCACTATCTCCATACTTTCTCCAACCTCGCCAGGCTTATACTTTGCTCCACCAAGACGCACCTTCATATCATCCATATTTCCTGATATATTTATACCAAACTTGAATGGCAAAGGCGATTTGAGCACCGATATATGATACTTATAATTGAGATCAAGATCGTTAGAACCCATCACAGCCAATCTATAGCGGTCAAAATCGAAAACAAACGGAAAAAGCTGCATCGTGGAATTACGTATAAGCAATTCCGCCTCCATATGCTCAATACGGTTAACATTCTTATTCTTAAACATCAGCCATTTAGCAATTGTGCGGAAAGTCTCTGCATCAAGCAGTACCAGATCACGTCCATTAAGGCGTATGGCTGCATCAAGTGATGGCATCACAATATTCATTGTCGAGTCAATATCCGCAGTTGCAGCAATCTCAGCATCAATAACACCTTCAAAACTATTCAGCAACGGCATCAACGAATCTACCGCAGGTATGATACCTATAAACTTCTTTATATCTATTCCATTCAGATCAAGCCCCATGCCAAACCGCATCTCATCTTTCATAGGAGCTGAATACAATGCACTGAGACTTACATTTCCCAATTCCGACTCAGCCCGAAGGTCCCGTAGATTCAAAGCGCCTTCACTAACCAGCAGTTCACCTCTGAAATCACGCAGATCCATATCGGAATATACGATATTGTCAGCATCCATTCTGAATTTTGCATCTATATTCATCGGTATCAGCATAGCGCTAACACTATCAACCGCAGCATTGTCGGAAAGTCGGTCAAGATCGTCGAACGACTCAGCCTCCTTCAATACAACCTCTCCTGAAGATATTTTAGCAGCATAATCAGCACCTTTGTAAAGAGCCTGTACAAGTTCATTGACATTTATGGTATCGCTGTGCATGGTCCAGTCCAAGCTAATTGTTGAACCTCGTGTAAGTGCTCGCCGGATATTATGCACCGCACCATTAATGGTAAAATCAGACGACCCACATGCATATCTCACGTTGTGCAGCACCATACTATCGGCAGAAAACGACATATCAAATGCCGACAGACGATTGCGCAACGGGAAATAAGGTGTAAACAACCCTCCTCGCTCAGCCGTGATACGACCGGATAGCTGTAGACGACGAATCAATTTTGAAGTAGAGGCATCAAGCTGAAAATCAAGACTGTCAGCACCGGCATACATCGACCGTTCTGCCATCATACCAGCTCGGCGTTGGACAAACCTTACAGAATCAGCTACCGACATCTCCCTCCGAACCATTTTTGGTCTCAGAGACGCATCCAGATCAAAATGGCTCTTCTGCAATCCCATAAAATTCATGCGGTCAGTAAAGAATATACTCCCGGCATCTACATTCATGCGCAACTGCGGCAGATGCACATCATTATCATAACGTTTTAGCACAAGGCGTGCCGATATGTCAGAGAGGCGTGCCCGCAGAGAATCTCCATCTGAATAACCTACACGCTCAGCCCGTAACATACCACCGAAAGGAATCACCTCCGTCGAATCAGCCGACAGAGGACGATTCTGGCATCCGGCACCTATATGGGCATTCTTAAGGCGGATAGCCATACCATCCATACCTAATGCCAATGTATCTGCGCTGACCGACACTGTAAGCAATGAATCAACTTTAACATTACCGGATGTAACAACCGACCGCGATGTGCCAAGACTAAATTTCGCATCATGCGTGTAAAATGATGTAGATTCCGCAGGCACATCAAGTAATATGTCACGCAATTCAAGCGCGCCGTTCAGTCTTATCTTATGAAAGTTGCCCAGTGAAAAATTACTTTGAGAGCACCTTGCCTCAGTATCCAGACGCACCACTCCGCTTACAGAAGAAGAGTCGGGCAACATGGCCAATATTTTTTTCGGCAAAGATCGAAGTGCACACTCCACAGCTATTTTTCCATCAAATGCAGGGTCGGTGGTCAGATCCGACAAAGTGCCGGCCATTGAAAAATCAAGCCCCAGCCCTGCCATACGCAATCTGTTTATCGTCACTACAGCATCATCAACCGTTCCCGGAAACGTAATGTCAACATCGGCCTCTATCTGCTTCAAGGCAATATCATTGTTGTAGACCAGAGCACACGATGGAATATGCAGTGTTGCAGCCAATTGTGGCAACAATGTATCCGCAACACAATACGGTTCTGTAATCTGTCCCGACAAAGTGATAGACATATCCGTATCAACATCGCCGATACGCAAACTCATGCTGTCAGGCAACAATCCTATAATCGCCTGCGGAGAGAATGGCCCGATATTAAAATCACATTTATCAACTACAAGAGTATCTGCAAAATTAATAGCCAGATTCCACTTTGTCTTTACCCATTCACTATCCGGAGTTCCGAGATCCAAGCGAAAATCATTCAACGACAATTCATACGGATTACCACTATCCCATCCGATGCGTCCTCCAAGATCTACAAACAGAGGACATGCCACGATTTGATCGGGCAAACCGACATATATGCCAGATGCAACATTAAGTTGATACCCTGGGATTTCGTCATACTGCTCAATCAAGGGAGATTTTGCGATCACCACACGCACATCCACACTATCCGCTATCGAACGGTAGCTTATCGGCAACGAATCCGTTATCATGAAACGGTTAAGCGCCACATCCGGCATGAACACCGGAGCCGCAGTCGGTTCATCCTCAGCATCAGATGGCTTAAAAATATCATAATTGCTGCAATTGGCATCAATAGATACTATATTTACTTCTGTACCGGTCAGAGATATATCATACAGATGCACCTTCGCAGCCAGAAGAGCCAGCACATTGACTGCCCCATGAAAATGTCCTACTTTAAGCAATGTGTCGGCATCAGCCGGAAGCATACGACGCATATCCTCTGGAATAGTATCGAACGTATTTGATACAACCGTCAACAAATCAACATCCACAGTGAGATGCGGAAATGTATGCCAAAGAGTCAGTTCGACACGCGACAATCCCACACGTGCATCAAGCGATTCGTTGGCCATATCGCGAACAATAGGAGTAAGACGTGGTGGCGTCAGTATCCACACTACCAACGTCAGCACTATAAGCAGCAAAGCTATCACAGCTGCGATAGTCCACCCTATTGTTTTCAGAATTTTCCTCAGCATTTAGATATATTAATTTGCAGTATCATGCGAACGCACTGTAATATGGAAACACCCCTGTTTACGTTCGTACTTCACATAGCATTTCCGTTCATCGCGCATGGCTTTCAGAACCTCACCAAGCAGATTTTTGAGATCTTCCTGGGTGCGGTTCACAGTAACTGAATCACATATGAATTTTGCATAACTGATATCAAACGTAGTACCAAACTGATGAGCCGACGCTTCAACGGCATTTACATTGCGGCGGCGCAACTTCTTGACTCCTGTTTTTGTGCGCAGTACACTTGTAACCTTCAGACGGTATGCCCCTCCACCACGCGCTTCAAGAGAGTCGTTGAATCGCGATCCTATCTCACTCAACAGATCAGCAGCTTCCGGCACAAGATATGGTAATGAATGTGTAAGCGAATCCACTCCATATTCCCGACAGCTCTTTATGTGTACCACCGGACGTTGCAGATGCCACACATCGGCAAGAGTCTCAATAGGTTTTAGTCCAAGACGTTCAGCCTCGGCAATATGTATATAGTTGCTGTCGTTGAACACTCTGCCAAGAGTACCGCCCACAGGATTTATCTTCATTTTCACACACCCGTCATCGGGCATTGTATCGAGATGCCTATCGTAAGGATTAGCCACCGCAGGCATCTCCTTGACCATGATATACACTGTATCGTGGATCACTGTCGGCTCAGACTTGCCGGAACAGGAGCACCCGTGCGTCAATGCCACGCCCACCATACCGGCTATATATAGCAGAATCTTTCGCATAATAATCTATTGGAATTTACCTTTTCCGTCCGTAAAGTTACCAAAATATCGCCAACGCACCAACTTGAAGCCGTCACATACCCTTCTCCGCTATGATAAAATTCAGGCCCGCAGATGCGCTATCCACGGGCCTGTATATACTGAGATCTATTGTGATCACATATTGTCGTCGAAAGTCATTTCATCAAATCCGGCAGCATCAAATTCATCATCGTTATATTCGCTTGAGCCATAGAATTCTTCGTCGAAATCATCCGAAGAGGAAGCGCTTACGATAGGATTTTTGGTTTCGAACTCCTCAATATCCATCATCTGGGCGGGAGCAATACCGCGTGAAGCCACACATACAGGATCCTTAAGATTTTCACCGGCAATGCTCTTCTTCATCTCGATGAAGAAGCACCGGTCGGTGAGATAATCAAACACAAAGATCAGACGCTGCCCATCGTCGATATAGTCACTAAGTACAGTCTCATCCATGAGATATACCTCCTGATCGGAGTCCAATCCCATATCCTCAAGGGTTATCTCCTTGCCCTTCTCCCAATTGTCATCACAGAGGAAGAATGAACACATCTGGTTTTTGTCGTACTTCACGCTGTCGCAGATGGCATTCTTCAGATCGAGAAATGTGGCATCCGCGTCAATGTTGATCTCGCGTCGGAAGTCATCGACTTCATCTGACACTATTCTAAAATTGAATATCATTGGAAGATAATTTTATGATTCTATAATATTGTCTGGCCACTACTTGAACCGCTCTGGAAGCGACTCACGTATGGCTTTCGCACTTTCATCCATCAGTTCACCGAGATCATGACGTCCGTCATGAGCCGGTTCTATAGGTTTGTGTATCGTTAGCGTAATCTTGCCCCAATGCGGTATTTTCTTGAACCGTGGCATCACATCAAATGCTCCGTCAATCGATATCGGCACCACAGGAAGTCCAAACTCCATGGCAAGCATATACGCACCACGCTTAAACCGCCTCATATGGCCATCCCACGTACGGGCACCTTCCGGGAAGACTACCAACGACATTCCTCCGCGAAGCTGCTGCTCTGCGCGCTCCATAGTCTGCCGTGTGGCCGACGGCGACGAGTTATCAACCATGATATGTCCAGTCACCTTGCATGAATATCCCACAAGCGGTATCTTCTCCAGCGACTTCTTCATCATCCACCGGAACTGATGGTTGAGATAACCGTATATCGAGAATATATCGTAAGCTCCCTGATGATTGGCCACAAACATATAGGATGTTCCGGAGCGGACATTTTCCCGTCCCCTCACCTCAACCTTCACCAATGTCATCACACAGAAAAGCCTTGCCCACCAGTGCGGGAAAAAATATCCTCCCCAACGGCCAGCACCTACCACTGCGCTCAGTATCGACAGAGTAGCCGTGATGATAGTGGCCACAAGCAACACCGGGGCCATGATGAACAATTGATATATGCGGTATAATATGAGCTTCACGGATGCAAATTTAATGAGTGAAGGATTAAATTGCAAGTATCATCTTGCATATTTTTCAAACATTACGAGATAGCCGCGACTGAAGAAAATCCGCTACAACAAATGTCGAACCACCAACAAATACCGTATCACCTTCCGCGGCTGCATCTATGGCGGCATTTACAGCCTCAGATACCGAGGGATAAGCATTTCCTTCCATTCCGCATCCGAAAGCGATCTCTCGCAGACGTCCACACTCCATGGCCCGGTCAATCGATGCCTGCGTGAAATAAAACCTGGTATTCGCGCGTGGCACCATCTCAAGAATATGAGTAACATCCTTATCGCTTACAAAACCGAGCACAACATGCTTCACTCCCGGGAGCGAGGCCAGACGTGGAGCCAGATATTGCCACCCACCCACATTATGACCCGTATCGCAGATAATGCATGGCGCTGTGCCGACGGTCATCCATCGTCCCAACAATCCGGTATCATCACATACCGACGCGAACCCACGCTTCACATTATCGGCAGAAATATCATATCCGCGATCAATCAGCACGCATATTGATGCTATTATTGTAGCGGCATTACGCAACTGACAATCTCCTGTAAGCTGACCATGCAATGTGCCGAAAGGCGTCCCCTCATATATTATATATTCCGGCGTTATATGTGCCGCAGTATATTGAGGATAATCCTGAGCGAAAACAATCGGTGCACACACTGCCGCAGCCTTCTCTGCGAAAACCCTCCGCACATCGCCTTCAGCCTCTCCGATCACCACCGGAACCCCCGACTTGATGATTCCGGCTTTCTCTCCGGCTATTGCCGGAAGGGTATCACCGAGAAATTGCGTATGGTCAAACGAGATATTTGTTATAACGCACAGATCGGGCGAGATTATATTCGTGCTGTCAAGACGGCCCCCCATGCCAACCTCGATCACAGCTACATCCACACCGTTACGGGCCATATAGTCAAAAGCCATCACCATCGTAAGCTCGAAGAATGAAGGATGAAGCTCTCGCACATCCTCCGGCAACGCCAGATAGCGCGACACGAAATCAGTTACAGCATCTGTTGTGATCATCTCACCATCGACACGTATCCGCTCGCGGAAATCCACAAGATGCGGAGAAGTGTAAAGTCCTACCCGGTAACCGGCGGCTTGCAATGTAGCGGCTAACGTATGAGCCGTAGATCCTTTGCCATTTGTGCCGCCGACATGTATAGAGCGGAAGTTATGGTGCGGATTGCCGAATGCTGCGGCAAGCTTCCGCGAAGTGCCAAGTCCGGGCTTGTAAGCAGGAGCACCCTGACGCTGATACATCGGCAACTGAGTATATAGAAAGTCGAGAGCCTGACTGTAAGTAAATGTTGTAGCAGACATCGGCAATTAAGTATTTATAGCTTATTTAATAATAAATGACCAATCCTCCAAGACCGGCAAGGCAGATAATCCAGATAGGATGGATTTTGGTGAGATAAACCAACAGAAAAGATATAGCGCAGATAAGTATGCTGAATGTATTATCTGGGAAATTCTGACGGTTCATCAGCAGCAGAGCAGCCGAAGCGATAAGCCCGATCACTACAGGACGCAAACCTGAAAAAATACCCTTTATCACCTCCGAGTCTTTATGACGATGTATGAAATGACTCGCATAGAGCACCAGCAGGAACGAGGGAAGCATGACTGTCAGTGTGGCGATAATTGAGCCGAACACATTTCCTGTCACCACATATCCTATATATGTGGCACTGTTTATACCGATCGGACCGGGGGTCATCTGCGAGATGGCCACAATGTCGGTAAACACCTGCTCGGTAATCCACCCAGGAGCCACAACCTCTCGCTCGATCAACGCAAGCATGGCATAGCCTCCTCCGAAGCCAAAGAGACCGATCTTAAGATAGGCCCATATCAACTTTATATACACGCTCATCGCTTACCTCCTTTCCTTTCAGTATCAGGAACGGACGCACCTTGGTGCGTCCCTACATTTTTATCCGAATCGGGCTGCCCGGCTGAACCGGATGGGGCAGAGCCATTCAAACGCTTGTTGATATGGCGCAGCCAAAGCCATCCGCCAAGGCCTCCGAGCACAATGAAAAGTATAGGATTCCATCCCACATATATCAGAATGGCTACCACAACCGGAATCCATACCGTACGCCATGTGATTTTGGCCGAACGGGCGGATGTGAGCACAGGAGCAATTATCAGCGCAACCACACATGGGCGTATCCCCTTGAATATGGCACTCACCACACGGTTCTCCTTTATTATATCTGGCGTAAGGAATATAGCTATGGCCAGAATGATCAGAAACGACGGCAATATTGTACCAAGTGCCGCTACCACACTGCCTTTCAACCCACGCAACCGATCGCCTATGCTTACAGAAATATTGACGGCAAGGATGCCGGGCAGCGACTGCGACACGGCCAGAAGGTCAAGGAAATCCTCACGCCGTATCCATCCGTGCTTATCAACAATTTCACGCTCTATAATCGAGATCATGGCCCAACCGCCACCAAATGTGAATGCGCCAATCTTCAGGAATGTCCAGAACAGCTGCCAATAGATCGCTCCTCCTTCCGGTGTCGGATGCCCGGCTTCAGTTGATATTGTTTTATCAGATTGCATTACAACTAATTATGTTTCACATTGCCACCACCACAAATTGCAGCATGGTAAATGCGATGCAAAATTACTGATTTTTTACTTAAACAAAAAGATGCAGTATGGTATGACTCACACTGCACCTCTCCGCTAATTAGGGTCCTTCACAAGAACCTAATTAAGTCTAACATCTAATTATCCCTAATGGAATTTACTTTAGAAGATTATATATGAATATTACGCATTTTATTTCAGAGCGCCATTGCCTACGCATAAATATATCGCATATCATGCGACACAATGTACGCTCTCCGTTAGATTTGACTTAATACCCGTATTATTTCACGAGTACCTTCTTTACATCTCCATTGGTAGTAACAATCACATTGATTTTGCCAGTCTGAGGAGCATCAAGCTTGATGCCATCGAGAGTGTAGATTGCGGCATTGCCCATGGCAGCATCGTTGATGATAGCGTCGATACCTGAAGTCTTGCCGTTGATAACGGTAAGAGGAGTAGTGGGACAATCCTTTGCAGCAGGAGCGATCGAATTTTCTACAATAAAATTGCTGAATGTAACCTCTCCTTTCTCTGCTGTAAAGTCATCTGAAGCTACGAGAGTGAATTTAAGAACAGCGCCGTCGAATGTATCGTCCTTTACTGAATTTTCACCGTATGTAACAAGAGCGATACGGGTGAAGCCGGTGTTTTGTGTGATAAGAACAAAACCATCCTCACTGCAACGTTCGGCAGTCTCACCGCTCTCCTCGTCGATAGAAAGGCCTTCGGGAAGATAAGCGTCAATCTGGAAGCCCCAGATTGGGCCATTATTGGTAACACAGAAAGCTACCTCTTTGCGTTCGCCGGGCATAATAGTGATTTCTGTGGGATCAGTATAGCCCGAATATTTATAAGTTTCACCGACAAGAGTCACCTCAACGTCAAAATCAGGCTGTTCAACACCCAACTCACCATCGCCGGAAGACAGAACGATCTGCTTCATGGCAATTTTAACAGTCTTGTCGGCAAGCATACCTTCCTTAACCTTTACTGGCACGCTCATGATTGCGCCAGTATTACCCTTGAAATTTTTCAGTTGGTTAGATACCACTCCATACAACTTGCTTGCCTGAACCTGCATGCCGGAATTCTTACGGTCAGCGTTAAGCACAGGCTTTCCTGTTATTTCAAGTTCTTCGGGGAGGACGATCTCTACCTGAAAAGCACCTATAGGATCAGTGTTGTCCAGACAGATCTGCATATCTACTGTATCGTAGCTGTCGATAGTGAACGGAGTCACAGAAAGCACATTGTCGGCCGAAGCGGCATTCACACAGAAAAGTGCTGAAAGTAGCATAACGAGCTTCATGCCAAACTGCTTATTAATTTTCATAGCGTAAAATTTTTTCTTATAATGAAATGATTGATAAAAACGGGACAGCACCCCGTGTCCATGCTTGCGGTATGAATCGCAGATGCTGTCCCGAAAGTCCAAATTATCTATTCGAAATGATTATTTGCGAAGTTCTTTGGTTACAGTACCATCCGAATGACGGATAATGTTGATGCCACGCTGCATGCTCTTCATCGCGCGTCCGGCAGCATCGTAGATAGCTTCCTTCACAGCCTTTGCCGACTCGAAGATGCTGTCGATGCCGGTAGTACCCGGAGTCTTGTCGCCAAGTGCATAGCCCTGTGCGGTTTCATCGGCGAAGATAGCGTTCTCGATGCCTACGCCACCACGACCACGTACCTGCACATAGACTGTAGCGCCGTCATTGCCTTCGATCACGGCATTCTCTTCAGAGACGATACCGACGCGGGTATAGCCATTGTTATCAGATACATAGAGGTCATGAGTGCTGATACGGTCGGCAGCGGTGACATCTACAATCTCACATCCGGCAGCAACCTTGAGGTCAAACTGGCCACCCACGAACTTCTCGCTGTTGGCAAGATTGATCTCATAAGTGCGCACACCATCCTCCTCGCCTACGAGCACCGGAGTGATCTCGCTTGAGCTTTCCACCTTACCGCACTTAAGCGCAAATGTGGTCTGGATAGGCTCGCCTGAGAATACATGCTTGACGATCATAGCTACGTCGGAGATATTGATCTCCTTGTCGCCGGTGACATCGGCAGCGTGTGCGGTTACAGAATCAAGGTCATCGTAACCCACAGCAGTCATCATATAGTTCATGACACGCTGCACATCAGTGATGTTTACCTTGCCGTCGCCATTGACATCGCCGGGTAGATAAGAGTTCTCGTTGGCATTTGCAAGGAGCTCATCAGCCATCTGGGCGATCTGCTCCGACTGCTGGATATAACCCTCGATTGTTGCGAGAGATTCCTCATATTTGTCGCCGACGTAAGCGAGGAACTGGTCTATATCGGTATCGAGGAGACTCGACTCATTGCGGAGTGTCTGGAGAGCCTCAAGTATCTTGGCAAACTCTTCAGGCACAATGTTGAGCGACTGGAGAGAGCTGTTGACCTCGGCAAGCTTGGCGTTAGCTTCCTTCTGAAGATTCTTGGCATATGCCTTCTTGGCGTTGAGAGCAGCACCCTGAATAGCATGGAGGGCCTGAGTAGCCTCAGGAGCAAGTTCTGAATCCTCGGTGAGGGAGTATGCGTCCTTGGCATTCTCAAGAGCTACGAGAGCTATAGCGAGTTTCTTCTCGATATTGGCAACCTGAGCGGCGAAATCATCGGCCATCTCATATTCACCCAGCATGGTGTTGAGATCGGCAAGCGACTTATTGATCTCATCGTATTCAGCCTTCAGCTCTGCATAGCGTGCGTTGCTTACAGCCTTCACGTGGGCCACAGCCTGATCAGCCTCAACCTTCTTATTGAGTTCATCAAGTTGCTCCTGAAGAGCATTTATGCGGCTGTTATAGTTGTCGGTCTGGCCGATAAGTTCAGAACCGCCGTTATTGATAGCATCCTGAATTTCATCGATTTCACTCTGGATAGCTTCATATTCAGCGCTCCACTTCTCCTGTACCTCGGGTTCGCAGCCAGCGAGAGCGTCGGTAGCGTTGCCAAGGTTGACGGCAAATTCTCCTGCATTGACATTGAGTTCATCCTTTATCTTGTCGAGAGTGGTCTCACCGGCTGGCTTATGAGTTGTTTCAAGGTCGTTGATGGCCTCCGATAGACCTTTCTCAATTCTAACAGCTTCGGTAACCTTATCAGCAGCAGTAAGTTCATCATTACCGACTAGATCGGAAATAGCCTTCTCAAGGTCATCGATGTTATCCTTAGCCTTATCGAAGTCAAATGTCGATTGGCTGTCGGAAGCTGCAAAAGCGTTGTTGTATTCAACCTTAGCCTGTGAAAGGAGTTCGTTGAGGTTTTCAATCTCGGCAGCAAGAGCAGCTTCATATCCTTCCTCGATAGCTTTCTCGGCAGCGGCGATCTTGCCGTCAATGTCAGCCTTGACAGTGTCGAGAGCTGTTTCGCTCTTGATATTCTCAATAGCATCATCAACAGTCTTGACAGCAGCCTCAGCCTTGGTGACGGCATCGCCTGTAGTACCGAGCGTCTTGACAGACTCCTTAAGATCGTTGAGAGCAGCATTAAGATCTTCGAGTTTGGTGCCATATTCAGCGGCTGCGGCATCGCGGTCGGTCTGATCGGCATTGTAATCCTTGACAGCATCCTCAGCAGCCTTAACATAGCCGGCAAGATTGTCCAGATTTGTCTTGACGGTCTTTATCAGATCCTCTTCTACCTGAGCAACAGCAGCATTCTCAGCAGCAGCGCCTGAGACAGCGGCATTGAATGCCTCAGTCTGTGCTTCGAGCTGATACTTATAGGCTTCGAGTTCGGCCTTAAGCTCTGCAAAGCGGTCAGAAGCGGCCTTGTACTCGTCGGCCCAGTAAGCCTCAGCACCGGCCTGAAGGTCGATATTGGGGATAACCTGATCGAATTCGTCAGCAACCTCGCTCATCACCATGCCGATGTTGGCACCGTTAGGAGCATTTTCGCCTTCTGTTGACATCTCTTTCTCGTAAGCCTCGGCAGCGGCATCGTAGTGTTTCTGAGCCTCGGCAAGGATAGCGGCAGCATCTTCGTCAGACAGACCGGCAGCCTTGATATCGGCTGTAGCATCGTCGAGAGCCTTCTTAACGATGGGCTGATAGTAAGCATAATATCCCTTACCACCATCATTGTATCCGGCCACCATATCTTCAACGAGCTTGTTGATATTATCGGTAAGATTCTTGATTTCAGCTTCAAGAGCCTTAACCTCATCTTCTGAGACAGCTTTGAGCGCTGTATTGGCATCGCTGATAGTATTTTCAAGATCAGATTTGAGCTGACGGAGATCATCGGTGTACTTATACACCTCTTCGTGAGTGATCACCGGGGATGGATCAAGGTCGGTGAGGAATGCACGATAGCCTGCATTCATTGCCTCATAAGCGTTGAAGCTATTGATAGCACCCTTATATACATCGTCCATCTTGTTGACTGGGACATCCAGTTCATTCTTGATCTCGGCATTGTGATCAAAGATCTTCTTAGCGAAGCCGTCATCGCCGTTGAAATTAGCCCAGATCTCATCAGCTTTAGCCTTAATTGCATCGTAAGCATCCTTATTGGCTTTATCATCGGCAGCTGCGGTTGTGCCATCATATGATTCCTGTACTGCCTTGTCAGCGGCGGCAAGATCACCATCAATAAGCTTGGTAAGCGCATCAATCCAATCCTGTGCAAAGTTGCCAGAATCCTGCATGGTCATCTGAGCCATATAGTTGGCAACATAGTTCAATGCACTATTGCCGTATGCAACCTGATCACCATGCGACTTTTCGTTGGCATCGATAGCGACCTTCATATCAGCAATCTGCTTGAACAAGTTGTCAATAGTAGTATTGACAGCTACCTGATTCTTTTCAAGAGTAAGAGCCTTAAGCTGAGCTTTCAGATCTTCAACGAGAGCATCGCGCTGCGACTTGATGCTTGCCTTGTCAGAGCCATTGATCTTGGCTTCGAATGCAGCCTTGGCAGCGTTGCCTTCAGAAGTCTCGTTGTTATATGCGGTAAGCTCATCAAGAGCGGTATTAACCGACTTGTAATCGAATACTTCCGGTTTATCACTGTTCATCTTATCGGTAGTAACCTTTGCGAGCAGCTCAGTGTAAACCTTCTGATTGTTGTAGAGATTGTCGATGGTGGCCATTGCAGCCTCGATCATCTCATCGATGTCGCCGTAGGTCTTGACCAATGCTTTACGTTCATCATCCTTGAAGAAGGAGTTTGCAGCGTTGGCATCAGTCTTACCCCATGCGGTAGCTATCGCGTTGAGAGTCTCGGTAAGCTTTTGGGGGATAAGGGCGTTGGCCTCTGTCTCACCAAGGATTTCGATGAGTTTAGCCTTAGCTTCAGCAAGTTTACCGTTGGCAACGGTATTGTTGGCTTCAGTTACAGTGCGGACGAATGTGCGGAAAGCAGCGTTGAGTGTAGATTTCCAATCGGTTTGGTTCATCTCACCCACAATAGCCTTAGCAAGTTCGTAGCATATCTGCGCATCAGCAGCAAGAGCCTCATTGTATTTATCCTGCCAACCTTTGCAAGTTGTGGTAAGGTCAGCTATCTGCTCATCAATGTTTGATTTGCGATCGTAAGAACCGGTATAGCCGAGGTTGTAATACTTGGCTTCAACGATCTTTTCGAGATCATCAATAGATCCAGCAAAGTCATCGTTGACAGCTTTAACACCGGTAAATGCCTCAACAACCTTACCGATATATTCGCCATTCGAAGCAATAGCAGACTCAAGTTCTGATCCAGCATAGTCGTCTGTAAGATCCTTGACACCTTTCTGGAGTTCGGGGATTGTGACTGCATTGAACTTATTGAAAAGACTATTGTCTTTCCCGGTAAGTTCGAGTTCCTTATCGGCATTTTCAAGAACCTTGATAAGATCGTTCAGTGCCTTCTGTGCCTCTGCCTTTTCACTGAGGTTAGCATCAGATAGTATCTTGGCGAGTTTGTCAATCTCGGTCTGGATAGCCGTGTAATCCTCAGTATAATCCTTACCGGCGATCTCATGCTTGCCATAGTCACCATCAATCTTATCCTTAGCTGCCTCAATCGCGGCTTTAACTACAGCCACCTGAGCTGCATATTTATCAGCGGTATCCTTGTCAATTTCAAGACCAGCCTTTTCGCATACGGCGTAGGCGTCAGTCAATTCATCGAACGAATCCTGCTTACTCTGTATCGATCCAAGAGCAGCAGTCATAGCGTCATTCTGACCCTTAACGAGAGCTTTGGCGTCGGCTACTATCTGTTCGAAGGCAGCAGTTGCAGTCTTTACAACGGCAGCAGCAGCCTCTTTATCAACGCTCTCTTTGAGACTTTCAGTTGCCGTAGTATTGGCCTCTGTAAGTTGACGCATCCATTCAGACTTAAGATCGGAATACACAGATGGATATCCGTCGATAGTGTCTATACCACGAAGGATCACCTGCTGAGCCTTAGCATATGCATCGGATAACGTTGTGTTAAGGCCTCCGATATATTTGTCCAGAGCCTCCTTGGCAACAGCATTAGCGAAGTCGGTGCCAAGAGCTGTGATATCGCTATTGATCGCTTCCTTACGGGATTCGAAGTCAACAGCTGCAGTATCCTTTATTTTGCCATCACCGTCGGTATAAGCCTCATCGGCAGCTTTCTTGTAAGCGTCGATAGCGGCCTGAATTGCATTGGCCTTATTCTGGTATTCCTTGCGGGTATCTTCGGAGACCTCAGTCTCTGCATTGTTGATAGCATCGAGCACTTTCTTGAGAGCCTCATTGAGGGCGCCAATCTCGCCGGCATTATCATTGCCGTCGCCAACGATAGCCTCATAAGCGGCCTTGTTGGCCTTCTCTATAGCGAAACGTGCATTCTCTGCATTGATCTCTTCATTGAGAGCTTCGCTGGCGCCTTTGAGATCATTGATACGCTGAGCGATCTTATCGGGATTTGTCCAAAGCTCATTGTCGGTATAATCCTTCAGGCCATCCTCAGTATCAAGCGCATTAATCAGCGCGCGGATAGCACGAAGCTTTACCTGAAGTGCCGAGTTTTGTTTCTTCAGCTCGGCTGCTTTATCAGTATTGTTGTCAGCATCAAATCCGATATATTTGTAGGCAGCATTAGCCTCTTTGAGCATATTTTCCTTATACGCATCAAAATCGAATTCGATTTCAATAGTAGCGCCAGAGAAACTGTACTTCTCGGAAGAATTGACAGCGGAAACCTCGATAGTAACCACTGTCTTACCTTGTACAGTGAACGTAACAGAACTGCCCCCGTCCTTATCTGCCGGTTTTCCATCAACAGTAGCGTTTACAGTAGCATTTTGCGGGTTATTGATTGAAATGCGATAAGTTCCCGGTACGTTTACCGTAATCTTCTGACTGATGACGCCGCCGCCCACGGGACAGGTGAAAGTACCATTTTCAAAGATGGTATTATCACCGGTAACACCCGACACAGACCAATCGGTACCGCCGTTGGCGATAACGTTGTCGAGTGTAATGTTTGCCATAGCATTGAAGGCAAGAGGTGACACCAATAAAGAAGCTATAATCTTCTTTTGCATGTGAGTAGAAATTTTTGAATGATTAGTTATTGAATTATTTCTTGTAATTTGCACTATGATCGCAAAACTATCTATCAAACAGGCAGATAAAGTATCCATAGGAGTACAACATGCTCATAAGGGTAGACTGTTTGCCGACGCAAAGATAAACAGAAATTTACAATTCACCCCCCCCCAATGTTAATTAATGTTAAACACTTGGTTTTGTTGAATTTTTAACAGTTTTAGAAAATAAAAGTATCGATTTTACACATGCAAAATTTAATTAAAAATATGCTGCAAAAAAGTGCTCTTTCAACACAAAAAAACATGAGCCCCCGGAGTACTCGGAGATCTCTGAGCACTCGGAAATATGCAATCAGGGGGGATTATTGCAGCATGGAGGCAGTACGGCGAAGGGCGGCGATAAACGCATCGACCTCATCGAGGGTGTTGTAGAGCGCGAATGAAGCGCGTACTACCCCTTCCACGCCGAGACGCTGCATGAGAGGCTGAGCACAGTGATGGCCGGTGCGGACAGCAACGCCCTGCTTGTCGAGCAACATGCCTACATCATAAGGATGGGAGTCGCCGATAAGAAATGATATTATGGCATCCTTGCCGGGGGCGGTACCGAATATACGCAGTCCGGGTATTTCCGCAGTCATACGCTGGGTAGCATACTCAAGCAGCCGGCGCTCATGCTGCTCAATATTGTCATACCCCACAGACGCCACATAGTCGATGGCGCGATGGAAAGCGGCAATCCCCACAAAATCGGGAGTACCGGCCTCAAACTTGAACGGAAGATCGGCAAATGTGGTGTGCTGGAATGTCACATGACCGATCATCTCTCCCCCACCCTGATACGGAGGCATCTTTTCGAGCATCTCACGACGACCGTAAAGCACACCTACTCCGGTGGGACCATACATTTTATGAGCAGAGAAAGCATAGAAGTCGCATCCGATAGCCCTCACATCGACAGGACGATGGCTGACAGCCTGCGCACCATCGATAAGCACAGGCACCCCATGAATATGAGCCTCGCGAGTAATTTCCTCCACAGGATTGACAGTGCCGAGCACATTGCTCACATGGGTTACGGCAACCAGTGCGGTCTTATTGCTAAACAGCGACCTGTAAGCGTCGAGGTCGAGCACACCTCGATCGTCCATAGGGATTACTTTCAACGTGATGCCTCGCCCGATCAGCTGCCACGGAACGATATTGGCATGATGCTCCATGACACTGACAATGATCTCAGCGCCATCCGGAATAAGCCGTCCATATGATGACGCCACAAGATTGATAGCTTCAGTAGTGCCACGAGTGAACACTATTTCGGAAGTGGCGGCGGCATTGATCAATGAGCGCACACGCTCCCGCGCGGCCTCCTGCAAAAGCGTCATCTCCTGCGAGAGCGCATGGACACCACGATGCACATTGGCCTTAGTGTTGTAGTAGGCATGCTCAATGGCCTCGACCACACACGCCGGAGTCTGCGAAGTGGCGGTGTTGTCGAGATATATGAGCGGCTTGCCGTAGACGGTACGGTCAAGAGCCGGAAAGTCATGGCGAAGAGTTGCAGTGTCCATAAGGAGCGGAGATTAGTGGTTACAACATAGTGACGCACCTTGGTGCGTCAGATACTAAGGGTTGAGTGTGGCTACCGGAGCAGGGGTTGCAGAACGATATAGCCGCACTACAATGCGTGGGCGACCGCGGACAGAGCGGGCATGGACGCACCAAGGTGCGTCCCTACTAAAACTGCTGCGTGTGGCAGTCGCCGCAGAATGAGGTACGACCATGTAGACGCATTTCCACAAGATGGCGCAAACGGTCACGCAGGCCCTCGAGACCTACGGTATCGATGACATCGGCCATGAAGGCCTGCATCAGCATAGTACGGGCCGTTTTTTCGGCAATGCCACGCTGACGCATGTAGAAGAGCGCATCCTGATCGAGCTGTCCGGTAGTGGCACCGTGGCTGCACTTGACATCGTCGCAGTATATAAGGAGCTGCGGCTTTGTGTGCATGCGCGCACCCTCGGAGGCAAGCAGATTGCGGTTGCTCTGATATGCCTCGGTAAGTATAGCCCCGGGGTGTACGGTGATACCACCTTCGAAAGCGCCACGGGCGTCATCGTCGAGAATATACTTGAACATCTGGCGGCTATGGCAACGTGGAGCACGATGGTTGACTGTCGAATCATTGTCGATGTGCTGATGACCGGAGCCTATGGCCATTCCACCAAGAAATGTGTCACAATGCTCACCGAGGATATCGATAGTATAGTCGTTGCGTGTGATGCCATTGCTGAGTGTGGTGCCATTGACAAGGAGATGAGAACCACTCTGCTGAGCTGCAAAAGTAAGGCTCCAGCGCGAGGTAAGGGCAGATGACTCCTCCATATCATAAAGCTCCAGCGAAGCGCCACGCGCTACCGACAACTCAACAACCTGCTGCGACAGGTAAGCACGGTCGCAATCCTGCGTATGGTCGCATACGAGTATCTGCGCCGAGGCATCCTCCTCGATGACAACGAGCATGCGACGGAAAGCGGCAGTAGGAACTGAAGAACTGAATATGTTGACCAGCTGAAGCGGTTTTTCCAGACGCACACCACGCGGCACATATACGAACACACCATCCTGCGCAAGAAGAGTATTGAGCGCTACTCCTACATTGTGGTCAGGAGCTATCTTTCCATAATAGCGCTCCACTATTTCCGGATGCTCAAGCGCCACCTTTGCAAGTGATCCAAATATCACACCCTCAGGAAGACGTGATGCATTTCCCTCGGCAGGGAGAAACGCATCGTTGAGCACAAAGCCCATTATGGTGGACATACGAGGCACCTCACACTTGAAGGTAGAGGCCACATTGACCGGAATATGCAGACGCGTAAGGTTTACACCAAGATCCGGCGCGAGCATGTCCTCTATAGAGGTTTTCTCGTAACCTTCGGTGCGGGTAGTAGGAAGCTTTGCTCCCTGCAGCATCTCAAACGCCGCAGGACGCAAGGCGTTGAGCACCGGTGCCGAATTTGCATCGATCACAGAAGAGTGCTCCTTGTATAGTTGAAGATATTGAGTAAGGCTGCTCATGATGCAATCAGTGAATTATATTTTTCATTTTGCATCGGCATCCTCTTTGAGCCAGTCGTAGCCGCGCTCCTCCAGCTCAAGGGCCAGCTCCGGACCGCCGGTGCGGATGATGCGGCCCTTGTAGAGCACATGCACAAAGTCGGGCTTGATATAGTCGAGCAGACGCTGATAGTGGGTGATCACAATTGTAGCGTTGCGGTCGGTCTTGAGTGTGTTGACACCTCCGGCCACAATACGGAGCGCATCGATATCGAGGCCAGAGTCGGTCTCATCAAGAATAGCAAGGCGCGGTTCAAGCATTGCCATTTGGAATATTTCATTGCGCTTCTTCTCGCCACCAGAGAATCCTTCGTTGACAGAGCGTGAGGCAAGCTTGTTGTCGAGCTCTACAATCGCACGTTTCTGACGCATAAGTTTGAGGAAATCGCTGGCCGAAAGGGGCGCCTCATTAAAATATTTGCGTTTTTCATTGACTGCGGCACGCATGAAGTTGACCATAGTGACACCAGGGATCTCAACCGGATACTGGAAAGAGAGAAACAGACCTTCGTGAGAACGATCCTCCGGCGATAGGTCGAGGAGCTCTTTACCGTGGAAATTTACCGATCCACCGGTGACAGTATAACCTGGCGCTCCGGCTAGCACCATAGAGAGAGTTGACTTGCCGGAACCGTTTGGCCCCATGATTGCGTGGACCTCTCCCGGATGCACGCGAAGGTTGATACCCTTTAATATCTCCTTACCGTCTATCGTGGCATGGAGGTCATTGATGTCGAGAAGTATATCTTGCATTACAATTGTTTTTTCGGATGATTTTTCAGACTATTTATCCAACACTCCCTTCAAGAGATATCTGTAGAAGCTTTTGAGCCTCCACGGCAAACTCCATAGGCAGCTTGTTCATCACCTCCTTGGCATAACCGTTTACGATAAGGCCGATAGCCTCTTCGGTGGGTATTCCGCGCTGGTTGCAGTAGAACACCTGATCCTCGCTGATCTTCGAAGTAGTGGCCTCATGTTCGACCACAGCAGTATCATTGAGCACATCTATGTAAGGAAATGTATGGGCACCACA
>CANPDS010000008.1 GCA_947573015.1 uncultured Muribaculum sp. | reverse complement strand
TGTCTGGAAGAAATCCGCAGGATTGTAGGTGCTCGGAGTATTGAGCTTGTCGCCCCAACTGTAGTAAGAACCGGTTTCAGTCTGACCATAGATGTTCTGGAACTTAGGGAGCGATACGGGACGCGAAAATGTGGTGTTGTTTGAGATGGTGACGCGTGTCTGACCTTCCTGCCCTTTCTTTGTGTTGATCATTACTACACCATTGGCGGCAGCGGAACCGTAGAGGGCGGCAGCGGAAGGACCAGAGAGGACTGATATGCTTTCAATGTCCTCTGGGTTGATAGCAGAGAGGGGATCTCCAGTTTGGCCTGCGCCTTCATAGCGGTCGCTTGGTTGAGTTGCTCCTAGAGACATATCTAGCATCGGGATACCGTCGACTACGTAAAGGGCGTTGTTGTTGCCGGAAATAGATTTGGCACCACGCATCACAACGCGGGAAGCACCGCCGACACCAGCACCAGTAGCATTAATAGTTACACCGGCTACCTTACCGGCGAGGTTGTTGACAACGTTAGCGTCAGCAAGACGGGTGATGTCGTCATTGTTGATCTGCTGAACATTATAGGAGAGTGATTTGGCCTCTTTTTTGATGCCGAGTGCTGTCACGACCACCTCGTTGAGGTTGTGGGCAGATTCCTGCATGGTGACGGTGAGAGGGCCGTTGCCTGTCACCTTTGCAGTGGTCTTGGCAAAGCCGATGTAGGTGAATTCGAGGGTCTGGCCTGGAGCCGCTTTAACATTGAAGCGACCGTCGATGTCAGTAATACCGACAATCCCTTTGCCTGATAGCGATACTGACACGCCGGTCAGAGGGTCTCGAGAACCTCTCCGCTCACGGATGATGCTTCGGTTGAGGCATGCGCTGTCTCTCCCGAAGTAGCAGGTGCGTTGGTGCCCTGCGCTGACAGCATGGGTGCGCAGCATAGTGCACAGGCAGCTACAGCATACTTGGGTTGGATGAACTTTAGATTCATGGCACTTGGTGAATAAATATTGGATTGGTTTAAGTAAAAATGAGAGACGATTGGATAGTCAATAAACAGGGGACATGCTGTATGATTGACATAACTATGGGGCGCGTAGACATTGTATAACCATATACATTGTATAAACGATGTATGCCGCGCTTCAAGAAAGCCCGCAGGCCTGAGAACATGGAGAGAATTACATGGATAGAGAAGAACTCTTGTAGTAAGGATTATTTATTGCTAAGATAAGCTATGGATAGCCTTGTGATAACGATAAATTTTAAAATGACCGCTTTTCAATGGATTTGTTTATTAAAAAATCTAAACAGTATGATGTATATTGATAAGATATTCAAACATATGGGATTTGCTCCTTTAGTTTATTATCTAATTTCTGCGCAAAGGTAGCTAAAAGGGGAGAATTTTAATTTTTCTATTGGTTAAATGATGTTAATGTTGTTTGTTTTGAGATATGCCCACGTTTTTTTACAATATTAAATCAAAAATCTATTAATTCATTCATGATGTGCTACTGAGGTAGCGCTCCTTTGATATGCAATATTTTTAATTTTGCTTATGCTTAATGGGGTTTAAATCAGAGGATTGTTATATCGCTTGAATCTGTTGTTTTTATATAAAAAAAAGCGCAGGAGGGGAAATCTCCTGCGCTGTATGGTGGATCAGATCAGTATGGATCAGCGTGTGTAGGTCAGTGTGGAGTGGCGGCTTACGAAGTTGAGCGCTTTCCAATCGGACGATGCTGGTACGGTGAAGGTGATGAGTTTGCTTTGAGACGGTTCAAGCTCGTAGTGGCGTGTATCACCTGTGCGTGTGCCGTCAACATACATTGCCAGAGTGCCGGTGTCGGTGAGGTTGCCACTGTTGGTCACTTCTACAGTCACGCGGTCGGTACCGGTAGATATATTGTGCTGCACATCCTTCACGGTAAAGTCAAATTTGGCGGCTGCAGCATGGTCATATTTCAGGTTGCCTACAAGGCCAAGTCCTTCGGGATATGTGAGTGAATCCTTGATGCGGTCCTTGGCAATGAAGTCGGGACTCATACCTCCGACCATGATCTTGAAATCACCGGGTTCTACCACGCGGTCCATATCGACATTCAGAAGCGAGAGATCGTAGGGCGTTAGGGTGAAAGTGACAGTCTTTGTCTGGCCGGGTTGCAGGCTGATGCGCTCAAAGCCTTTGAGTTCCATTACGCGTGTCTTTACCGATGCGTACATATCGGTGACATAGAGCTGGGCAACTTCGTCGCCTGCGACTTTGCCTGTATTGGTTACATTGGCTTTCACCTCGACATTGCCATTGGGGAGTGTGTTTATGCTGAGGTTTGAGTAGGCGAATGTGGTGTAGCTGAGTCCGTAGCCAAAGCGATAGAGTGGGTAGAAATCCATATCGACATATTCATAGCGGCGTCCGGATGTCTTGAAGTTATATGTGAGAGGGAGCTGGGCTGCACTCTGTGGGAATGTCATCGGGAGGCGTCCGGCGGGGTTGTAGTCACCGAAGAGCACATCGGCAGTGGCGAGACCACCTTCCTGGCCGGGGAACCAGTTGATAATTATAGAACGGGCCTGACGTGAGGCGGAACTGAGGTCGTAGGGACGTCCGATTTGAGCCACGAGCACAACGGGTGTGCCTGTAGCGCATACGGCATCGAGCAGGTCTTGCTGCACGCCTTGGAATTTGAGCGATGCAAGGTCGTTGTTTTCACCTGAGGTGGCTCGTTTCTCGCCTTCGATAGATGGATGGCCGGTGTAGTCGCCGAGCACCACGATGGCTACGTCGGCTTTGCGTGCTGCTGCTACAGCTTCATTTAGGTCGGATGCGTCGTCAGTGGTGAAGCCGCATCCTTTGGCATAGAGTATCTTGGTCGAGGGAGACACTGCTCCTTTTACTCCGTCGAGCACTGATTTCAACTGGCCATCGAGTGTTTGCCCAGAGTAGTCGCCGAGCTGAAGATTGTCGGCTCCCGGACCGATAACGGCAATTGTCTTTGTCGACTTGGAGAGTGGGAGGAGGGATTCATCGTTCTTGAGGAGTACCATTGACTGGCGTGCCATCTCGCGCGACAGTTCTTTGTGCTCAGGCGATTGCCATGAAGGGAACTGTTTGTTCCAGTCCATCGGACGGCAGGGGTTGTTCTCGAAGAGTCCGGTACGGAACATCACACGAAGCATGTCGCGGCACACATCGTCGAGAGCCTCCATATCGAGTCGGCCTTCGACGGCTGCGGCTATCACGTCCTTATCGTTGTATGTGTCGCCGCAGTTGGTGGCGATACCGGCTCGGAGGGCATCGTTTGCAGCCTCGATCTTGTCGGTTGCAGTATAGTGTTTGCGTGCGGTCATATTGGCTATAGCTCCGCAATCGCTCACGATAAATCCGTCAAAACCCCATTCGTCGCGTAGGATTCCCTTAAGCAGCTCCTTGCTTTTGCCTACAGGTACGCCCATGTAGTCGCCATACGACATCATGACCGATTGTGGTTTGCAATCGCGGAATACGTTACGGAATGGTACAAGGTGTACCTCGCGCATTTCTCGTTCATTGAAACCCACATCGTGACTGTCGCGACCGCCGAGGGGGGCGCCATGTGCACCGAAATGTTTAGGGGTGGTGAGCAGACCTTTGCTCTGGTAGCCATTGACCCATGCCTTTCCAAGTACGGATGATAGGAATGGATCTTCGCCGAAGGTTTCTTCGCAGCGTCCCCAACGGGCATCGCAGGCCACGTCGAGCACTGGCGACCATGCCTGAATGGCTCCGGCCTCAAGACTCTCGACACCGATAGCCTCCGTCACTTTGTACATGAGCGGAGCGTTCCATGATGCTGCCATTCCGAGCACCTGAGGGAACATTGTGGCGCCCGTGCCGTAGCTGTAGCCATGGATGGCCTCGACTTTCTTGATGTCGGGTATGCCAAGTCGCGGCACGCCGGGTATGCCCCATCCCTCACGGATGAGCTCCATCTTTTCCTGAGGAGTCATCTGGGCGAGTAATATCTCTATGCGGCGGTCGATAGGAAGTGAAGTGTCGAGGTATGAACGGTCGATGCCGCTGTCGTCAACAGTGTTTTCCTGTGCTGTGATTCCTACTGTCATTTCGGCGAGCGACCATGGTTTTGTGATTATTCCAGGCTTTATGGCTACGCGTACGTGGGCGCCATATTTGGCAGGGAATTTAATGGTGGCAGTACCGTCTTTTGCTGTTGTGGCTGTAAATTCTACTGGGGTACCGAGGTTCATTGGGTCGTAGGTCACATAGATGTCGAGTGCTCGTTTCAACTGCTCGGCTGATGCTCCTTTCTGGTTGAGGGTGAGTGTCTGCACGTCGCCCGGATTGCCGATGGTAAGCATGAGCCACTGCGGTTGCTTGAGTGTCTGTGCGTCAAGCGACCACGCTGTGGTCAGATCGCCGTCGAAAGCATTGGTCACTGTAGCTTGTGCTGTAGAGGCCGAAGCTGACATTACCGGTGAAATGGTTGTGGATGCACTTTTTGTGGCCGTAGCTGACAGTCCTGTCGGCAATCCAGCGATGGCGAGCGCCAGTGCGAGCGCTCCCGAAGTTCTTCTACTTTTCATAATCGTTTCGTTGTAAACAAGATTGGATCTCCCCATTTAATATATTGTCATATAATTTAATGCCATATGATTCAATTAATAATATGGGATAAGATGAAGCAAATTTAATAAATAAAAAAAATATATGCAATCTTGAGTAAAATTTTACAATAGATTAATAAAATTTACATATATTTGCACATGGTATCAAATGTTAGATATAATGAGTCATAAAACACTAATTTTATCATCTATATTAATTCAAAATGAAAAATTATTTTAATTGTGGCGTTGCTGCATTTTTTGTGGCTTGTTCGCTTTGGGGGAGTGTCAGCGCTAATGCGGAAGCCTACCAGTCTGAAGATGGGTTGAAATATGAATTGAATAGTTCGGATTTCACTGCTACGTTCACGGGTATTTCTGCCGATGTTGAAAAAAATATGCCTCAGTTGGTTATCCCAGATGAAGTAATGTATGGTGGCACGGCTTATAAAATCACATTATTAGGTGAGTCATGTTGTGCTTCCAATTATACGGTAACGAGTGTATCTGTCGGCATCAATGTGAAGACAATCGCGAAAAATGCTTTTTATAATTGTAGGATGCTTCAGACTGTAACTCTTCCGGAGGGTATGGAGTCTATTGACATGAACGCATTTTATTCTTGTACTTCATTGCATACAATAGATTTGCCTTCGACGTTGAAAACAATAGGTGACTATTCCTTTTATGGAGATAATGGGTTGGTATCTGTTACAATACCGGCTTCCGTTACTGCTATTGGATTAAATCCGTATGGTAGCTGCCTTTCATTGTCAGAGTTTATTTTGGAGGATGGCAATGAGAGTTTCTGCGAGATTGATGGTGTGCTCTTTAATGCTGACGCATCTCTGTTGATAAGTTATCCTGTTGGAAACGGTCTTGAGGAATATACTGTGCCTGCTTCGGTGAAGAAGATTGGCGACAATAGTATGCGCAATAATTATACATTGACATCTATAGTACTTCAGGAGGGGCTTGAGGAGATCGGTGCCGGGGCTTTTAATGTGTGTATGTTCAGCACTATTGATATACCCGCATCAGTAAAATTTATCGGTAGCAGAGCGTTTGCTTCTTGTTCTCGGTTATCGGCATATAATGTTGCTGAAGGAAACCAGAATTATAAGTCTATAAATGGTTTCTTATTGACAAAAGACGGTCGAAAACTTTTGTATGGAGTAATGGGAATGGCAGATGTCATCATTCCGGAAGGTGTAGAGGAGATTGACGCTTATGCATTCTATAAATTCAATACAGTGCGTACATTGAAGCTATCCTCTACTGTGAAAACTATAGGTCAATCAGCATTTTATCAATGTGTTGGATTGTGGAGTGTGGATCTTGGACCGGCTCTTGAATCGATAGGCGATATGGCATTTCAATATTGCAATTCAATTAAAGATTTGGTATTTCCATCTACGCTACGTACGCTTGGAAATCAGACATTTGCTATGTGTACAGCAATACGTGAAGTGACACTTCCTGAGGGTCTTGTTTCAGTAGGTACAAGTACATTTTTTAACTGTACGGGTATTGTGTCGGCATATATTCCCGGAACTATTAAGCAAGCAGGTACTGGTATGTTCTATAATTGTACTAATCTTGCAACAGTTGAGATGGGAGAGGGTCTGGAATTTGTTGGACACGGATGGTTTAATTATTGTTATGGACTTACATCTGTAGTATTCTCATCTACAGTAAAACTTATAGATGAATATGCGTTCAGTGATACAGGACTTACGTCAATTGATTTACCGGAAAGTTTGACAACGATTGGTAATATGGCATTTCAGTTGACTCCGATTGAGAACGTTGTGCTTCCTGATGCCGTAGAATCGGTTGGTGAGATGGCGTTCAACTGGAATGATGCATTAAAATCGTTCCAAAGTGGTAAAAAACTTCGTGAAATTGGAGCGTTTGCATTTGGATCGGCTGAAAGTCTGTCATCCGTAACTCTTAATGAGGGGCTGAAGTCTATAGGAGAGTCTGCATTTGCATATTGTAGTAGTATTGAATCAATTGAAATTCCGGCATCTGTTGAAAATATCGGTGCTCTTGTTTTCCGTGGTATGACTGGACTCAAGAGTATAACAAATCATGCTTCTGTTCCCCAAACTCTTACGGAAGAGTTATTTAGCGATGATTTCGACGGTTATTCAACTGTAGCCTTAAAAGTGCCGTCGGAATCGGTAAATCAATACAAGGAAGCTGCTATATGGAAAAAATTTGATAATATAGATGGAGGAGTCACATCGTCAATAGATGATATAAATGTGAATGAAGCGGATATTATTGAAATCTATGATATCAATGGATACTCCGTCGCAACACCTCGTAAAGGATTGAATATATGTCGTATGTCAGATGGCTCTGTCCGTAAGATATTCTATTGAAGTGTGGCAGATACACCTTGTATCTGAACTGGAAGCTAAATAAAATAAGTGTCGGTCTGTAAAATTACTACGTTTTAAGTATTAATTTTGCAGACCGACTTATTGAAATGATTTAAACTTATTTCAAAATATTAAATCCAGAATTGATGTTGACCATTGAGTTTGACCTTTCGGACGGCATTCAGTCGATTTGTTCTCTTTCTTCGGTCATGATGGAATCCCATTGTTCCATCAAAAACTCAAAATTGCTCTGAATCACCCTGAAACATTAATTTGTAATAAGTTTAAATCAGTTCATATGATAATGGATTTTTATGAAAATTATAATTGGCTGATTTTCTAGATTTTATGGATACAAAACGAATAGTTTTTCTTGACTACATTAGGGTATTTGCATGTTTTCTGGTGATGCTGGTGCATGCAAGTGAGAATTTTTATGGTGCGCCAGGCTCTACCGATATGGCGGGTCCGCAGTCGCTGCTCGCTTCTGAGGCTGATCGTCTGTGGGTGTCGCTTTATGATGGATTTTCCCGTATGTCGGTGCCGTTGTTTATGATTGTGTCTGCATTTTTGCTTGTACCAATGCGCGAGGGTATGAGTGCCATGGAGTTTTATCGGCGTAGGGCGATGAGGATTCTTCCTCCGTTTTTCATATTTATAGTTCTATACAGCACGATACCTATGTTGTGGAATCAGATTGATCTGACTACATGCATGCATGATCTTTCGCGTACGTTTATCAATTTCCCCACGCTTGCCGGACATTTGTGGTTTATGTATCCATTGATTGGCCTGTATCTGTTTATTCCTGTAATCTCTCCGTGGCTTTCGAAAGTCTCTGCCAAGGAGGAGCGTTTTTTTCTCTGGCTTTTTGCGCTGTCGACATGTATGCCTTATCTTAACCGTTGGTGTGGTGAATTATGGGGCCAGTGTTTTTGGAATGAATTTCACATTTTCTGGTATTTTTCAGGTTATCTTGGATACCTCGTATTGGCTCATTATATCCGTGTGCATCTTGACTGGAGCATTGCTCGCCGTCTCGTGGTGGGTGGTGTCATGACGCTTGTGGGGGCAATATGGACCATCCTTTCTTTTTATGTTCAGGCAGAGCCTGGTATTCTGCATGATACTCCTACGCTTGAGATAGGATGGTCATTCTGTACGATCAACTGCCTTATGCTGACATCCGGTGCGTTCCTCCTGTTTACGTGTATACGTCGCGGATCTACTCCGAGGATTGTATTGCAGTTGTCAAATCTGAGCTACGGAATGTATCTCATGCATATATTCTGGCTTGGTATGTGGACCTCTATTTTTAAAGGTGACTTTGGTCTGCCGTCTGTTGCCGCTATTCCAGCTATCGCTGTGGCTACATTCCTCAGTTGCTGGATAGCAACATATGTGATATCATTGCTCCCCGGTGGAAAATGGGTGGTTGGCACAGCTCGGGTGGCCTCTCCACGCACTGTAGTCGCTGCTGCCTGATAATCATGTAATAGGTCCGATTACCAACGAGTTTTCCTAAACGGAGTATAAAACAGGCACAGCCCGGAAAATCTGATTTCCGGGCTGTGTCCATCTTGTGTTATGTCGGGTGGTTGCCGTAGTTTAGATGATACCTTGGGCCATCATGGCGCGTGCCACCTTCATGAAGCCGGCCACGTTGGCACCTTTCACGTAGTTGGTGTAGCCATCTTCTTCCTTGCCATACTTCTGGCACTGCTCGTGGATGTTCTTCATGATGCCTTTGAGTTTTTCATCGACTTCCTCTGAGCTCCATGAGAGTTTCTGTGAGTTCTGTGCCATTTCAAGACCGCTAACAGATACACCGCCTGCGTTGGCTGCCTTACCTGGAGCGTAGAGAATCTTGGCGTTGAGGAATTCCTTGATAGCCTCGGGTGTGGAGGGCATGTTGGCTCCCTCGCTCACTGCGATGACTCCGTTGGCAAGAAGTGCGCGGGCGTCGTCGCCATCAAGTTCGTTCTGGGTAGCTGAGGGCATTGCGATATCGCACTTGTAGCCCCAGGGACGTCCACCCTCAACATATTCGCAGCCATACTCTTCGGCAAATTCGCGGATGCGGCCACGGTATTCGTTTTTGAGTTTGAAGATGTAATCGAGTTGTTCTTTGGTGAGACCTTCGGGCACGTAGATGCAACCGTCGGAGTCGCTCATTGTGATTACCTTGGCACCGAGCTCAAGAAGTTTCTTGGCTGTGTATGTAGCCACATTTCCAGAACCGGAGATTGCCACAACTTTGTCCTTGATATCGATGCCGCGAGTGGCAAGCATGTTGAGAAGGAAGTAAACGTTGCCATATCCGGTAGCCTCGGGACGGATGAGTGAGCCGCCGAATTCCAGACCCTTGCCTGTGAATGTGCCGGTGAACTCGCGGGCCATCTTCTTGTACATACCATACATGTAGCCGACTTCACGGCCACCTACGCCTATATCTCCGGCAGGTACGTCGGTGTCAGGACCGATGTGACGCCATAGTTCGGCAATGAATGCCTGACAGAAGCGCATCACTTCCATGTCGCTCTTGCCTCGTGGTGAGAAATCTGATCCACCTTTACCTCCACCCATGGCAAGGGTGGTGAGTGAGTTCTTGAAAGTCTGCTCGAAAGCAAGGAATTTCAGGATCGACTGGTTGACTGATGAGTGGAAACGGATACCACCTTTGTACGGACCAATGGCATTGTTGTGCTGGATGCGATAGCCCATGTTGTTCTGAACTTTACCCTTGTCGTCGACCCATGATACGCGGAACGAGAAGATTCTGTCGGGAATGCATAGACGTTCGATAAGGTTGTAACGCTCGAATTCGGGATGCTTGTTGTATTCATCCTCAATGGTGGTGATTACCTCTTCTACTGCCTGCAGATATTCCGGCTCATTGGGGAATCTACGCTGGAGATCCGCTAACACTTCGGTTGCTTTCATACTCAAACTTTCTTTGTAGTAATATATGTGAATCTTTTAGTTTTCTATCTTTCCGGCAAATTTACAACATTTTGCCGACATAATGCAAATTTTTGCGACATTTTTATTTAAAATGTCGGTTTTTTAATGCAAAATGCCTGAAAATGGCGCGTCGGACGCTTTCTTTGCCAGTTTTATGATTGAAAACCTCTTATATTCCTACGGAAAGTCCGAAATTGATGCTACGTGGAAGTGCAGGCCCATAGATGTATCCGGAGTCACGGTATACTCCACAGTCAAAGTCGTTCTGATAGGAATTGAATATGTTGCTTACCCCGGCAGAAAGGTCAAGATTTACCCTATTGTACAGGCGTAATGAATATGTGAGTTTAAGCGAGGCATCGAGAAATGACTTTGTGCGTACAGCTACATCAACATCTGTGCCTGATCCGGCAATATGTTGCACAAGCATGGGTCCTGTGCCGGTGCCTGTGAGGCTTGCTTTCAGTGAGTGTGTTATTTCCCAGTTGGCGGTAAAGTAACCGTATATGTCTGGTGTGCGGAACATTTTCTTTTCGGCTGGAACAGTGGGGTCATCACTCCATTCCTCAGGCATTTTGTAACGGCTGCGTTGTAATGTTATGCCTCCCTGTATGTCAAAATGGCTTGAGAAAAAAGCTTTTGCTTCTATATTCAGGCCCATTACCCGTGCGCCTGAACCATTGTATCGCTCCAGTACCGCGTTGCCGTTTGCATCAAGGCCGTCAAGTTGACGTAGCGCGAATACGTCGCGCAGGTCGGTAAAAAATCCCTCTACGAGAAGGTTGGTCTGTACGTTGCCGAACCGGTGATATAGGTCTGCCGAAAGGCTTACGCTTTGAGAACTTTCCTGTTTCAACCCTGGAGCAAGCACTGTTACCACTCGCTCACCTCCTACGATAGCCACATGGAAATCTTCATCATAAGCCTGTGGAGATCGGAAACCTGTGGAATATGATGCACGGAAGTTTAGATCACCGGAAGGGTTGAAGCGCACGTTTACGCGTGGCGATACTATGGCGTTGTCGATCATGGAGTGTTTGTCAACGCGTGCGCCGACGAGGAAACCCCATTTTTCGTTTTTCCACTCGTTCTGCAGGTAGCCGCTATAGATGTTGACATTCTGTGCAACGTCATGGTCATATCCGATGGTTACATCGTGAAGACGGTTGTATGAATACTCTATACCTGCCACAAGTTCTACTGGCATGAATAGGAAGCGATTGATAGGGTGTGTCCATTGTGCGCCACCTGTGGCTACGATATCAGAAGTCCGGCCATAGGCGTCCGGGTCCATCTCAGATCCGTAGTAGCTCTGGCGTTTAGTGGCTTGGGTTGCACCGAATACCGACAGATGGTCGCGGCGGTCGCGTAACCAAAGATCGAATGTAGCCTCTCCGGCATGTATATTGTGATCTACCTGTTCGGCGATAAGGGCCATGTGTGGTGGAACGTCGAGTTGATCACCGCCGCGTCGGTATTCGTGGGTGTTGTGATACTCTACAGTGAGTTTTGAGTTATCGCCTGTACGGAAAAATGAGCGTGCTCCGAGAGTTTGTGTTTTGAGTTGTGCCACTTCGGTAAAACCGTCATCATTGTGGTCATATCCGTCGCGGGTGCGGCTCTGTCCGTAGATAAATATTCCTGCCTTGTTGTTGTCCGTTACCACAGAGGCGTTTACGGTGGTATTGTTGTCAAGTGCGCCGGAAATTCCGATTGACGTTAATGTATGTGACATGCGGGCTGAGTTGGTCAGTGGGTCTTTGGTGATGATATTGATTGTGCCACCGACGGCTGAGGATCCGAATAGTGCTGATCCTCCTCCTCGCATCACCTCTACGCGTTCGATCATGTTGGCCGGGATCTGTTCAAGACCGTATACACCCGTAAGGGCTGAAAATACCGGACGTGAGTTCATCAGGATCTGTGAATAGTGGCCGTCAAGTCCGTTTATTCTCACTTGGGTGAATCCGCAGTTCTGACAATCGTTTTCAACGCGTACTCCTGGTTGGAAGTCGAGCCCATCAGCAAGGGAGCATGCTCCTACATTCAGAAATGTGTTGCCCGACAGAACGTTGACCAATGATGCGCTTTCTCGGCGTCGTGTCTCGGTCTTTGAGGAGGTCACTACAACCTGGTCGAGCATGAATGCATCGGGTGCTATCTCGAAATTGAGTTCAACAGTATGTCCCTTGGCAACACTTGTTTTTTTCTGTTGAGTCTGATATCCGAGATACGATACTTCAAGCGTATACTCTCCTGGTCGTAAGTCTCGGAATATGAAATGTCCAGAACCGTCAGTCATTGTGACCAGACTTGATCCCTGTATTTTTACTATACAGCCCGGAATATGCTCTCCATTTTCTGTATCGATAACATGTCCAGCAATGTTGGCATCAGTAGGTGGAGTTGCATATGCGCTTGCAGAGATTGCAGCTATTATTACAACTACAATCAGAGTAAGTGTCTTGTGAATCATTTTAATATATGAGTAGCAAATTTATATAGCTTTACGGTCTGATTTTCTGTGCAAAGTTATAAATAAGCAATAGTCTACGCAAACTAAGTTTTAATGATTTTAGTATGAAAATCTGATTATTTAACAATAAATGTTTACTTAATTGATTTTAGAATTGCGGAAAAAAGTGCAGGGCGGATATCGAGTTTTGCCCATGCTGCGTTTTCACGGGATGGATTGATGCGGTTGGTCAGGAAGATGAAAATAAGATTGCGTGATGGATCAATCCATAGACACGTACCGGTGAATCCGAGATGGCCTACAGTAGAATGATGTGCTTCTTGTGCGGTAGGTGATGCGTCGGGATTTATCATGTCGGGAGCGTCAAAGCCGAGGCCGCGACGAGATATGTCGCTGCGTGTATTCATAAAAGTGTCGACAGTGCGCTCTGACAGTAAGCGTTCTCCTCCGTAGGTTCCTCCGTTGAGCCACAACTGTGCCAGTTTGGCGAGATCTCCGGCAGTTGAGAATAGTCCTGCATTACCTTGCACGCCGCCACTGTATGAAGCAAGTTCGTCATGTACAAATCCTCTAAGTGTAGCACGTCTGAGCCATCTGTCATGTTCAGTAGCGGCTATGTGCAATGGTTTGAATCGTGAGAGGGGACGGTATAGTGTATGCCATGCTCCGAGCGGAGCAAATATTTCGCGGTCTACCCAAATATCATGGGGTATACCGGTTGCTTTTTGCTCAGCATCCATCAGCAGGGCAAAGTTGAGGTCGGAGTATCTGTAGCTTTTGTCGCGTAGGTCAATATTGTATATATGGTCCATTATGGTATCGCGTGTTGCTGGGCCTACCCATAGCGATGGGGCTATCTGCCATGGCATTGCATTAGTTTTGACCTGAGAGGTAATGTCATGGCGTAGACGTGCGTTATGGTTGGCATAGGCTCCTTTAGCAAGACGGATGCTGTTGGCTGCGGTAGGACGTCGGCTGATGAGACGTCCTGTGTAAGAGTTGCTGTCGGTCACGATTGCCGCGTTGGATATTCCAGCCGGGAATCCACTCTGATGTAGTAACAGTTCGCGCAGTGTTATTTCGTTTCGGTCGGGTTGGCGCATGCCAGGTATATAGCGTGATGCGGAAGCGTTTATGTCGAGCAAACCGTTGTCTACGGCTTTCATTATTCCAGGGAGCGTACCTGCAATTTTGCTTACCGATGCAAGGTCGTAGAGTGTGGAGTCGGCTTGTACTTTGCTTGTATGGCCGGAGTCGGTGTAACCATACGCGCGTTCAAGCACAACATTGCCATCTTTTGCTACCAGCAGTACTGCGCCTGGAAATGCTCCCGTGCGGATGCCTGTGCGGATAAGAGAGTCGGTTTTGTGCTCAAGTGAGGGTAAGAATCCGGCCATAATGGGGGTGCCATATCCGAGTCGTGTCTTTACAAGTCCAACTCCAGTACCCACAGGTGCCACACCTTTGATGGTTACTGGTAATGTGGCGTTGACACGTATTCCGCCGAAAAGAGCTTGTGCGGCATATTCTTGCATCAGAGTGTTGTTTTCGCCGCATAGTACTACTGTGCGGCTTTCAAGTGGCGCGAATTTGCCTACCTTATAGTGGCCGATGAGAAATACTTCTACGAGTTTACTGGCTTTCTTTAATTGCTGTAATGCGGATTGTGCCGTTGCGTTGTCGTCATAAACTGCCGCGATCACAATGTCATGGTCAAGTACTTTATGGAGCGTTGCTGTGGTCATTCCGCTTCCGGAGTAGACATCTACTTTGGCATATCGTGCACAGAAGTTGCTGAATGTATTGTGTGCGCCGGCACCGATGTTGACTATGGCAATACTTGTAGTGTCGAGCCTATGTATAGGCAATACTCCGTCGGCATTGTCGAGGCATATTATTGATGCGGCGGTGAGCCGGCGGCGCATGCTCTCCGATTCTGGTCCATTCATCCGGATACGCAGATCGGACGGAGTGGTCTGAGGGCGTTGGTTCAGTCCGAGAGCATATTTCCAGCGGAGCACGTTTCGGCATCGTTCATCGATTATTGAGCGTGATATATGTCCTGTGTTTACAGCATGGATGATAGCTGACATGCTTGTCTTTATTGATGCCGGTTCGACCAGCATGTCGGCTCCGGCAAGCAGTGCACCTACACAGTTGTCGCCTCCACCGGGTGGAACGGCACCTTTCATGGCTAAACCGTCGGTGAATATCAGTCCCTCAAAACCGAGCTGATCGCGTAATACTCCGGTGGTGATAGGATGAGACATGGATGCGGCATGACCCGATTGATCAAGGGCCGGTACGCTGAGATGGCCTATCATCATGCCGCCTGAGCCGGATCTTGCATAGTCTGCGAATGGACGCAGATCCACTTTCTGCAAAGTTGATTTGGAATGATTTACAATAGGTAGCGCTTTATGACTATCAGTTCCAGTATCGCCATGTCCAGGAAAATGTTTTGCCACAGATAGTACTCCTCCGTCTTCAAGTCCTCGGGAATAAGCACATCCAAGTTCGCTGACACGAGTTGGATTCTCACCGAAAGAGCGACGCCCTATCACTGGATTGTCGGGGCGTGAATTGACATCGAGTACTGGCGCAAACACAACCTGTACGCCAAGCAGACGGCATTGGCGAGCTACCTCGCGTCCATAGTCGTAGAGAAGACTGCTGTCATCTATGCCACCGAGAGTCATGTTGTATGGGAAGCGCTCGGCATCTTTCAGTCGCATAGCTGGTCCCCACTCTCCATCAAGAGTTACCAACAACGGTACTTTCGATATGGATTGCGCATAGTCGATCAGTGAAGCATGCTGTGCTGTCGTTCCTCCACTGATAAGTATGCCACCTATGCCGTAATTGTCGATATATCCTTTGACAACTGTTTTTGCTGCTTGTGGCGATCGTGGATCAAGCATTGGAATGAACAGTTGGCCTATCCGGGCACGTAAATTCAGGGTCGACATAACACTGTCGACCCATGATTCACATCTTTCCCTATCTGTATGGCTTAGCATTGAGGGAGTGACAGCGCCGGCGTGGATTACGGCACTGATAATGGTTATCAAGCAGAATGCAATTCTGCATTTTATATCACATGCGTGCTTTTGTCTGGGCATATTTCAGGGGTTTGCCATTTCTTGACTCGATACGTTGCATCATGGCTTCATCGAGCTTATGGTGGGTGCGGTATATGATTGTGCCGTGGGTGAGAGGCTCCATATAGTCGCCACCATTCGCGAGATAATCAATGGTAGCAAGGGTATAGGTGTGATCCGGATCGATATTGCGCCAGTCGAAGTCGCCACTGACTCCATCGCCACCGCGTCCCTCCATCACTTTGAAGGCTGCGGTCAGATCTGATCCTTTGATCTCCATAATCACCAGGTGGTTGTCAAATGGCAACATAGTCATGACCTCCTCTTTGGTGATGGTGCCTTTGGGCAATCCGCGTCGTATGCCACCTTTGTTGACTATCGATAGATCGACATCGCAATGCACACTCCCTCGGGCGTATGCAAGCATTTCGTCGGCCACCCAGTTGAGCAATATGTTACTTCCGGCAGGCATTTCCTGTGCGAGGGTGCCTATGCGTGTTTTTTTCAGCTTCTCAATGTCGGCACGATATGGATCGATTATAGCTGCTGTGGTTTGATCTATACGGTTGTCAAGGCGTGAATCGACAGATATGAGTCGAGACTTAGCTTTCATATCATCAAGATTGAGCGTAATTTCACCCAGCTCCTTGCCTCGGCTACCTGTCTGTGCTATAAGCACAGTGTCGCCTACGGCATTGGGAATCCGGAATGACGGGGCATCAGTAGCATCGGGGTCGATCAGTGTGTGGCTATGCCCACCTATAATAATGTCGATACCCTCAGATGCCGCAGCAAGCTCGCAATCGGAAGGGGTATTGTCTGCGCTTTTCTCATATCCAATGTGTGTCACGGCTATAACGGCATCGACATGCTCTACATTGCGGAGATACCACGCAAGTGAGTTTGCGGCTTTGATCGCGTCAAGATAGACAATACCTTCGGTATGGTGTGAAGCAATCATGCCTTCAGGATTGAGGTTTATTCCTATTATTCCTATTTTTTTACCATCATACTCCTTGATTGTGTATTGTTTGAAGAGTGAATCGAGAGGTGTATGGCGCAGATCATAGTTTGTGCATAATCGTTCGGCATTAAGTTGCCTCCATTCATCGGCGAGCACCTGCATCCCGTGGTCAAATTCGTGGTTACCAAGAATCTGTATCTCGTAACCGAGTGCGTTCATAAGTTTTCGTTCTACCTCTCCTTTGAAGAGTGTGTAGTACAGGGTTCCCTGCACTGCATCGCCTGCATCAATAAGCAGTACATTGCGTTGTGCTGAGCGCACACTATCTATCAGTACCTTGCGGCGCAGTATACCACCCTCATTATTGTCGTTAGGATCGATGGCGCTGTGTGTGTCGTTAGTGTGCAGTATCACCAGATCACTCGCCATAGCGGCCATTGCCGACAAGGCTATTGATATAATTGCTGTAAGTCGTTTCATGATTATTCTGAGATCTCTGAGTACTCTGATAATTGCAAAAAAAGAGGACCGCCATGAGCTGAATTGCTCCCCGAGGCGGTCCTGCAAGCTGTGATTCGGGATTATGCGATTACTTTCCGGCGTGCTCGTATTTGAGTGTGAGTGAGCACTGGTCGCATACTTCAGCAGGGCCGAAGTACTGGATCGGGCCGGGGTATACAAACTCAGTGTTGAGGGCCCAGTTGTCGCGCTGAGAAGCGAATTTCTGGAATGGCGCACCATCGAGTGTTACGAGAGCTTTTTGGATAACGGGCTTCATGGCGCCGTGACGACGTTCCATGTTCATCATCATGGTGATGGGTATACCACCTGCGATCCACTGTACGGAGGGCTTGGTAAGATTACGAACGCTCGACATGTAGCCTGTTACACCTGAGCGGATGAGGCATGATGCATTGAATCCGAGTGCGTAGCAGTAGTCGGCATCAAAGTTGGAAGGATCAGCGCATCGGCCTTCGTAGCCGAAGAAGTGGAACATGGTAGCAAATTTGCCTACATAGCGGCCTTCGCTCTTCATCTGATCGAGACGACGGGCAACCATATGGCCGAGGAGTTTTTCGGTCTCGATGAGTGATACCTGTACGTTGCCGTGCGGGTCACGATCGAGGCAGAGTTGGTTGGCAACGCCATCGGGGAGGCTTGTGAAGATAGCTGCGTTCTCGGCAGAGAGACGGTCGGCTACCCAGCTGAGGCGGTTGCCGGCGTCGACAGTTGCGAATTCTTCAGCGTTGGCTGCGAGCAGGTCGTTGAGTTCGGTGATGAGGGCTTTCATTGCCGGGATGAACTCGATGAGGCCTTCAGGAATCAGCACGGTGCCGAAGTTGTTGCCTTTTGCGGCGCGGGCTGCCACTACATCGGCTATGGAGTTTACGATATCGTTGAGAGTTTGCTTCTTGGCTTCAACTTCTTCTGAAATAATGCAGACGTTTGGCTGGCACTGGAGTGCGCACTCAAGGGCGATGTGGCTTGCGCTACGGCCCATGAGCTTGATGAAGTGCCAGTATTTCTTTGCAGAATTACAATCACGCTGGATGTTGCCGATAACCTCGCTGTAGACCTTGGTAGCGGTGTCGAATCCGAATGAGGTCTCGATAACTTCGTTTTTGAGGTCGCCATCGATAGTCTTGGGGCAACCGATCACCTGAACACCGGCGTTGATCTGCTTGTAATATTCGGCGAGTACACAGGCATTGGTATTAGAGTCATCGCCACCAATTATCACGAGAGCCTTAATATTGAGTTCCTTAAGTATTTCAAGACCCTTGTCGAACTGAGCCTTTGTCTCAAGCTTTGTACGACCTGAACCGATGATGTCAAAGCCACCGGTGTTGCGGAACTGGTCGATGATATCTGATGTGAGTTCCACATATTTGTGATCGACAAAACCGCCGGGGCCCATGAGGAAGCCATAGAGACGGCTTTCGCGGTTAATCTTCTTGATTCCGTCGAAGAGGCCGGAAATAACGTTGTGACCGCCAGGAGCCTGACCGCCTGAAAGGATTACGCCTACATTGATGGCTGCGGCACCCTTTGTTGGATTGGGGTCTTTCTCAAATTGGATCTCAGGCAGACCGTAGGTGTTGGGGAACAGAGCTTTGATCTCTTCCTGATCGGCTACTGAGTGGGTAGGTTTGCCCTCGACTGCCTTTACGGCACCGGTGAGCACCACCGGAAGTTTTGGCTGGTAGGCCGCACGGGCCTGCTGAAGTGCACTCTTCTTCATCGGTAATAATCTGTTATATAATGTTTGAAATATAATATGCTTTGTTATCGGCAGGCACGCTAAAAACATGCCGCTGAAACCTCTGGCAAATTTCGCAATTTTTAGCGGGATATTCAAACCGAGGCACAAACAATTTACTTAAATTTGCATTTGACAATATTAAAATATCAAAACATGGCTAAAAAGATCGGGAATGACTGGTGGACAGCACCCACAGAGAGCAATGACAGTGGCCGAACCGTAATAGTGACAGGGCGGCGCGGAGTGGAAGCTGCTATGGAGAGTGGCAAATATGGCATACGTGTGGAGGTTACTTGGCCTTACCAGGGTGATGCATCCGGAATGCCGGATAAGCCGACATCGATGATCATGGATGCTGTGCAGCAGGCGCTCACAGAGGTTTTCGACCGTGATCCTGTGGCTATTCTGACAGGAGTGTACACAGGTGACGACCGCCGTGACTGGATATTCTATACCACATCGACCCACATCTTCGGCCGCAAGCTCAACGAGGCTCTTGCTCCGTTCGATCTGCTCCCAATCACCATCTACACTGAAAATGACCCCTCATGGGCCGAATACCGCGAGATGCGCGACGCCACCGAGCTAACCACCACTGACAATTGAGCACTTTCCCTTGTACAGTGTGTAAGCATTTATCGATGTGAGGCAAGATTTCAAAGTTTAGAGGTTGTCTATGGATTAAGCACCCTTTTTTAATCCCGGATTTTGGGCATTTTTTTTCGATTCGTATCAGTCGTGTACGTCAAGTCCATTTCTTCTACTCACCGAAAAATATGCTCCAAGATTCGGCCCTTTGGGTTAATATTTATTTAAAAATAACTTTTTATAGGGTATTAAGCCTGAACCAAGAGGATAGCCGATCCGGGATCAGATTTGTAACCTTGCTGCATAGTGCATTGACCGGTCTCCAAATGATAGAATAAATGATGTATGATGCAATCCAATATGAAAAAAAGAGAATGACGCAAAGCAAAATGAATGAATGCAGCGGGTGATTTGTGAAAATGAAAGACATGTGGTCATAGACCACTCTTCCCCAGCCGCCGAATATACCATCTTGAAGTAGATATATTCCCAATGAGCAACGTCCAAGTTTGTTGATGAAATCGGAATGAAATGACAACCTGCTGAGATAAATTATGATGGATGCGCAGAATATTATCGTAAAAGGATTGCTATATGAATCGGGTATTGCAGAGAACTCAATGTCTTTTAAATATGGGCGCAAGATATTGATACACTCCGTATAAACCAACCCGGCGAAAAGCGCTACAGTCATAATTATGACGATGTGTTTTTTTGATAAGGTGTTGACCCATGGATCGGTTTGCAATGCGTGGCCTAAGAGGTAGAGAAATATAAAGTTGAACAGAGAATAGCCATGCTGGTCTACATAATTGTCCCCAAAGAAACAGAAGTAAAAATTAAATATAGCAAGCAATGCTAATACAACTCTTTTTTGATGATGATTAAAGCTGTTTATGGCGGCATTAATGATAGGACTTAGGAACACAAGTGCAAAATACACTTGAAGAAACCAGTATGAGCTTGGTGAGAATGGGAAAATGAATGTTTTAAAAAGTCGCACTAATGCTCCTGTTGTGTAATCTGGTTGGCATATGAGGATAGCTATGACATTGATTATTGAGAAAATTAATATTATAAAGGCTAGTCGGACTATGGATTTGAATTGAAGCTTGATTAGAAAAAATCCAGAGAGAATCACAAACAGATCGACACCTCCTATCACCAATGGCGTTGTAATGGTGAGCCACGGATTATTTGCAATAGGACCGCCATGTATGAGAAAGTGCCAAATGACAATCATTGACATGGCAATTATACGCACAAGTTCCATATTGCTTTGACGGGTTGATGTACTTGATATGTGATGTGGAGTATTCATTTGTGATTGGTGTGAACTATGATTTCATAAGCATAATATACAAAGTTCGTAAAAAAATATAAATGTTCAAATTTATTTATGGATATTTAAAAACGCATAAAATTAATGGTAAAAAATTGGAATATACATTCTTTTATGTGTATATTTGCATGGTGATAAACACTTCGATAAACCAACCTTTATGTTTTATATTATGAAAAAACAGAGATATAAATTTGATGAGGCATGGCATCGTGCCATTATTAGTTCGCGTGTAAAGAATGAGGCAAAGGCCGAACGAATGATTCGTAGCTATATAGAATATGGCGAACTTTCTGAAATTGATGATGAAATGGAACCGTCATTTCTCGGAGCATGGGAAGTTATAAAGACACAGATTGACGAACGTAAACGTCGCAACGCCCGTGCTCGCGAGCGTCGCCGTCTACGTCATGCCAATAAGATGGGTGATAAAATAAATTCAATTAACAAGCCAAACAATGAGTCGGTCAATAGCCCGATCGATAAATCGACTGATAAGCCGGCAAAAGTTACAGAGAAAATATCTGCTCCGGCTTGTAAATCAATATCGGCAGAATGTGTTGATATGAAGAAAAAGGCATCTAAAGGGAAAGTGATCATTCCTCATTATTCTAATTCGTATAAGATGCCGGTCGAACGCTATCGCACGCTCAGCAATTCAGCTATGTTTCGATTGTTGCGTTTGAAATCTAACTTTCGCGACAAAAATCAGCGTTGCGGCTCTGAAAGCGTGTAGCGTGAGGTCACAGTGGCATCATTGGCTGGGATCCGTATGATCAGTGGATAGCAAGGGCGAGAGCCTTCGGTCACA
>CANPDS010000007.1 GCA_947573015.1 uncultured Muribaculum sp. | reverse complement strand
GCCCCTTTGGTTGTGATCAGGATCACACCTGCCGCAGCACGCGCTCCATAGATCGAAGCAGCAGCAGCATCCTTTAATACTGAAATCTGCTCAACGTCATCAGGGTTTACATTATCAATATCATTGACCGGAGTGCCGTCCACAAGTATCAGCGGACTATTGTCGCTCATAGTTGTAATACCACGCACCCTGATTGTTCCACTTGATCCAGGCATACTCCCGCTACGGGTAATATCCAATCCGGGAATAGCGCCTTGCAGGGCGGTGGAAAGATTGGGTGAGCGCTGTTGCCCCAGACGCTCAGCACCGACAGCACCGACAGCGCCGGTAAGATCCTTCTTTTTAACCGTAGCATAACCGATTACTACAGTCTCTTCAAGCATCTGCATGTCAGGTTCAAGTTTGAAATTCCTTTCCATGTGATAGTCTGAGGCTTATATCCTAAGTAAGTGGCGGTAAATATTGTGCCTGACGGAACGGAAGAGATGGTAAAATTACCGTCAGCATCAGTAAGGGCGGTGTATTTATGATTCTTATCAGATATGAGCGCGCCTACAACCGGCTCGTCAATCTCATCAATCACTGTTCCACTGACGTTGGCAGTCTGGGCATTGGCTTCTTGCGGAGCAAGTATCGCCACTAACGCGAGCATCATGGATGCCAATGCGATAGCCAGCCGTGAGGTATGCGATTTAATTCGTGATGTCATGGTTGGTTGGTATTTGTATGGGTTGTATTGAATGATTAGTCTGCAAATTCAATCTTTACTGACTGTTCATACTTTTTGACTGCGGCCCCGTTTTCATGAGGATGCTGTGCAGAGAAGCGTGATGAACAGTTGGTGGTGAGCTGATCGATATATAGTCCCGCGATGTTTGTTTCGCCGACTGGACGCAAACGCAGCTGCACTTCCTTAGCCGGATTATTAAGAGTGAACTCTCCGGCGACAAGCGTATAGATGGATGCACCTTCAAATTTATAGTTGTAGGTAACGGTCTCTGAATATGAAGCCGGATTATTGGATATTCCGGTTGTAGCACTGAGAGTTGTGGTCTTTGTCTCTATCGCAGGATACCAGTCTGTACCGTCAAGATATTCTACAATCCAGTAAGGGCAACAATCTTTAGTAATCGAGGCAGTATACTCAAACTTGATCCGACGACCGGCCGGAACCTGCTCCCCTGATGCAAGACCTCCCTTTATCAACCAGTAGTCACCCTTGATACAAGCCTTGAAGATTGGATCTCCCTTTCCTCCTGTCTGCACATAGCATGCATATGCCTTTATATCATATCCAGATTTATCGCAAGAGTAGTAACTGATAGTTCCTGTACCGGTAGCCGGCACTATGAATGCATCGATAAAACCGGCTTTATTGTCAAGTTCACGGGTGCCCCATGTAGATGTAATATTATTAAGTAATTTGTTGATTGGCCATTCGGCGATAACACCGGTCAGGCGCATACCCGTATGATTAAGTAATACCTCATATTCCTCACCATCGATAGTAACCGTAATGACAGTCATGATATCATCCTGGGAGGTATTTGCAGGAAATGATACTATAACATGTGTATTACCTACACCCGATGATACACTGAGCACATAATCCGGATTGGATGAAATGGCCGACCATGCGCCTTCTCCAAGCACATCGAATTCCACACTGGTATCGCCAGACTCGGCCTTGAGGGATGTAACTGAAACTCCAGTTGGAATATATCCTGACTGACGTATCTCAAATGCCTTTGGCGTAACATTCTCCCCGATAAATTTTATTCGGGCAGACCGACCCTCCAGATCTGTATTGGGTTCGACAGAAATGTCGAGGGTGGTGGCATCGCCTAAAGTAGTGGAATTTGTGATTCGGAGCCATTCACAAGCGTGGTTCACAACATACTTTACATTGGAATTGACAGTCAATGCAAAGTCACCGCCATCTGCTTTTAGGTCGATTTGCTTCTGTGACAGTTCCATATAAGGAGCTGGATCATCATCGTTACACGCGGTCATCATGACCGTAAGTGCAGTTAGAAGTAGGGCTAAGCGGATGATTTTCATGAATAATTATTTATAAAGTTAAGGTTATGATTATCATTATTTGTTGAGAGGGGTGGATGCGGTAGAGGCAAGACCGGAAGCAGCCTCCATGATGCGTGACAGTGAGCTGGCCCGGAAGTCATCCCAACGGTAGCATCGCGATGAGCCGGCTTCAGGAAGCGGCAAAGAGAGGGCCTCACCGTTGAGGAGGACCTTCACGAGCACCGGATCTTCGGCAGTTCGGCGATACAGCACAAAGTTCACTTTCGAAGCCATCGGTATGCGCCAGGTCTGCCACGCCTCCTTTATTTCAGCAGGATCATCTGTAGCCACACCCCATGTACCTGCTTCAAGAAATGCCAACATGGCCATCATGCAACCGTCATGACCGAAACGCATGCGCACTGTTGTCCGCCCGGATGCGATATCCTCGTCGGCACAAGTGATGATATTGTCGAGCATCTTGCCCGCTTGTTGCCATCCACGGGCAAGGTTTACACTGTGCCGGCCTTTCTGCATATACTGGCGGAGATTGTCAGCCGCCCACATTGCCTCAGCCTGTTGTGTAGTAAACAGCTCGGAGAATGATTCAGGACGGTCAAGCGCCGGAGCGGCACATACCAATGTGAAGAAAGCATTGCATAACTCAATCTCGTCGAATGTTGACCTCACGCTATCAGGCGAGGTGAATATGGCACCCAACCACTCATCCATGTCTATATGACTCCTGACATATTCACGCCAGATAGGATACCAACGTCCTGACCGTGAACGCATCTCCTCATCAATAGGCAGCTTGGTGGGACAGCCGTCGGCATAAGGATTGAGCCATGTATGAAACCGGCTGCTGACATCCCCTTTTACCATGACATCCGGACATGCTCTTCCGATAGCGGCATTGAACGCCTCCATAGATCGGGCGGTACGCATCACGTTGGTCGACTGGCTCGACACGATAGCTCCTGTAGTAAATAATTCGGGATACTCCTTCACTAGTTTAAGGGCATAATCGCTCCATTGCCGTGAACCTCCGGCAGTGAGATCGCCGGTGCGCTGATCAACGGTAGGCCAAAGGTCGGTAAAACGCGCCATCACCACTTTGCCAAGCGGGGTAAGCATCCGCATCGAGTCGCCCCATTCAAGCGATCTCCTTACCATCGGCAACACAGAGGCGCTGTCGATATGGCGTATGCCGTGGCGACAATATGAACTGAGATAAAACGGCACATAACCCTCCGGGGCAGTACGTTCTTCGGGGGTGGTAAACGGATCAACCCTATAGGTACCCTTCCATTTGTGATCGCCGTCAATTTCAGGCAGTCCAACAGAATAGATACGAGGGCTATTCGTATTGACAAGCATGCGGTCTCCGTCAATCATCAGAGCCTCACACTCCTCAAGGATAAGGCTGTCGAGATCCACGCGTGCCGCTACCGAGCGACGGTCAAGATCATAGACCCGTATCTTGGATGTAGTGACAGGATATACGTTGCCGAAGCCGAAACAGTAATACAACTTTCCATCGTGGACACACCCCGACTGAGTAGCGTATGCATCCATATCCAGAGCAACCTGCTCAAGCACATCATCGGCGCCAAGTGTCACCTTCAGTCCCTCCGAAAGTGCAGGAATACGGAAGCGAGTCGCCACAAGCTTATTGGATATAAAGCCATCGGGCATTGCTTTCGGCACGGTGCGCACATGCCCGGAAAATACCCACAGAGCTTTTCTCTCACGATCTACAAGCCACGAAGGTGCTCCGAATATGGTATAAAGCCCACGTACGGCCCATAAGGTGGTGTCAAGTTCAAGAGTCTGCACCAGACGTGAGCTCCACGTGCGTCCATTACGTGATATGCTCTCCACGTGGCACCGCATATCTATCGGACTGCCCGGTTTAGCCACTGAAAGATACACCACAGGCATTTCTGCACCGGGAAGCTGCTCGACGCCGAGATTGGCCTGATTGCAATGGTTGGATTTCGATGATGACTCCACATCAAAGTCTCCAGCCGCAATGAGCTTCCCCTCCTTACGGTCGTAGACACGACAGTGGCCACCATGCTCAAAGGCAAGAATGCGATTACCCCACAGAAGCATTCCCTGCTGCGAACGCCGCACAGAATCTTTTTGGAATGCTACGTAACACTCCGGTGGTGTAACGGCATGTATAGGCACAAAAGTCCCGAGCCACGCCAGCATTATTATAGATATGATTCTTAACCGTATCATACAGTAACTAATGATTTTGATTTACGGGCATCAATCACACGATAAACCGCATAGATAGCTATTAGCACCGCGATAATGATGCAAGTGTTCGTCATGATTCCGGCAACGACACGATCGAATGTCTCGGTACACAGCAGATACACAAGGAGCAGACCTATTGCTCCAAGCGTGACAAGGAAGCAGTTGATCGCCATGAAAGAATATGACTTTACGGCACAACGTGTTGCCTCATCGGGAGCCACATCAGCCTCCGGATCCTCCATCTTCATAATTTTTTCATAGCCGGGACATACATATCCCTTACGGTACCCTATCCACTGCAATACCGCCATCACAGCCACAGGTATGAGCAATCCTACCGTAGCCTCAAGCACCTGATTGTTGACAACCCCGGCAAGTGTAAACTTCATGGTTATACCTATTACATAAGTGGCAATCATAGCCCATATCACCTGACGTCCATTTATACGGCTGGAGAAGAGTCCCCATACCGAAGGGATAAAGAGCGGTGCGATCACCATAGTGAGTATCGTCACCACTACACGCTCGGCACCTCCCATGAAGGGGATAAGGAGTGCGATAGCCACAATTACCAGACCAAACACGAGAGTAAACATACGTCCTATCTTTATAAGCTTCTGGTCATTAGCCTCAGGATGAGCGGCTCCGTAGATCTGGTAGGTGAACACATTGGCGTATACATTCAGGGTACCCGACACACAGCTCAACGTTGCAGATATCATGGCGGCCAGCATCACGCCGAGCATTCCTTTCATAAGCACAGTCTGGCTCATGAGGATGTAGGCTTGCTCTGGGTTGGCTTCCGGATTTATAGTGCGGTAGACCATTGCCGGAAGATACCATAACACAGGTGTGAACAGATAGAGTATGCCCACCAGATAATTGCTCCGCCTGGCATCGCGGGCAGTAGGCACGCTGATGTAGCGCTGCACGAATGGCCAGTCGCCTCCCATCTGGAATATATTGAGCACAGTCCAGAGCAGCAGCCATATCCATGGATATTCGCCCGATGCAAGATCGAAATATGTAGTCGGGAGTGACGGTGAATTGATGAAACTGTCGAAGCCACCGACAGCATGCAACGACAACGGGATCATGAACAGCACCACGGTAATGAGCACACCGAACTGTATCACATCCGTCATAAGCACAGCAAGGAAACCACCGGCAATAGTATATACCAGGGTAATGGCTCCGAGGATAATCACAGCCCATGCTATCGACATGTGTCCTGAGGCATCGGCGAGAAAGTGACCTTCTGGAAGTACCATCAAAGTTGACATAACCACAGCAATGGCATATAATGCCACACCGGTGTGCACTCCACGGCCCACTATTCCGGCAATCGTGTAGAAGTCGACTGTTGTTTTGCCGAAACGCACAGTTATGAAATCGCCCGGAGAGTTGATTTTGATCTGGCGCCAACGTCCGGCCATCCATTTCCCGGCAAACAGGCAGGCTATTCCTACAAGATTGCCTATGATTACAGCTACGATTCCGGAGCGGTAGGCTACACCTCCCCACACCACAAACGTGCTCGCCGAGAAGATAGTCATGTAAGTCGACATACCCGATAGCCACCATGAAGAGCTCCGGCCTGCTATAAACATGTCTTCCGAGCTTTTAATGCGTCGCGACATGAGCCAGCTCACCGCTATCAGTCCCAGAAAATAGAGTACGAGTACTATGTAATTGAGTGTTTCCATGGGCAACGGCTACGATTAGGAGTTGATTCTTACAGCCCCCTTCACAATGTCGGCCTTATCGGTCACACTATGGTCCATAGCCTCCTGTATGTGGTCGAGATCGAAGATGTGTGTGGCAAGATCCTTGAGATTTACCCTGCCGGAAGCCACAGCCTCGATAGCCATGGGATAGATATGGCGATAGCGGAATACGCTCTTGAAAGTCAGCTCCTTATCGATAAACAAGGAGATCGGAAGCGTCAGCTCGCCGCTCTTGCTATATCCCACAAGGACGATAGTGGAGCCCTTGCGTGCTATCTCAATAGCCTGACGTGTTGTAATTTCCATTCCTGCCGTCTCAATCGACAGATCTACACCTTCGCCACCAGTAAGCTCGGCCACACGCTCCACCAGATTTTCTTCTGCTGAATTGATTACTGCCGTAGCTCCCAGCTCAAGCGCTTTCTGCAAACGTTTTTGCATCACGTCGACCACGATCACCTGCGATACACCTTCGGCCTTGAGTGCCATCATGCATACAAGCCCGATGCATCCTGCCCCGAACACTACAGCACACTGCCCGGCATGAGCTCCACCCTGATTTGCGGCATGGAATCCTACAGCGAGAGGCTCAATAAGCGCTCCCTCCAGATTTCCGACATTGTCGGGAAGCTTGAAGCACAGATCGGCAGGATGTGCGGCATACTCCTGAAACACTCCATCAACCGGAGGTGTGGCAAAAAACACTACGTCGGGACAAAGATTATACTCTCCTTCGCGGCAATAACGGCAGTGTCCACATGTCTTTCCCGGTTCAAGAGCCACACGGTCGCCGATATTCAGCGATGTGACACCCTCACCAAGGGCCACTACCTCGCCTGCCGCTTCATGGCCAAGCACAAATGGCGGCTCCACTACATAGTTGCCTATGCGACCGGTTTCATAATAATGTATATCAGAACCGCAGATACCTACGTAATCTATTTTTACCAGTACCTCTCCCTTGGCCAGAGCGGGTACCGGACGGGTTGTAAGCCCCATCTTGCCGATGCCGTTCATAACGGCCACGCGCATTGTTTCGTTCATGATAATGAGGGTTGTATTATATAGTTATTGATAGATTCACTTAGTTTATCGGCATCACCATACATCAATTTGCCAATGACATGATTGTATCGTCGCCGAAGGTTGGATTTCACAAGTAAATGTGGCAATCATGGTGTTAAATTTTGAGTAAAATTATGTTTAGACAATGCGGTGGCAAAAGAATTTAACGTTTTTATTGTTCGCAATCGTTCCCGCAAACGGTTGAGGATTCCGCAATCGTTCCCACAAATACAAGACAGTATCCGCAACAGCTCCACAATCGTTTGCGTGATTCGCAAACGTTCCCACGCAAGCCATTGGCCCTTTTTTAAAGCCAATCCTTTTTAAATTGGATCAGATGGGCTATATTTGTTTACCGATAGCATGGCTCATATGGCCTGAGTGCCGTTGACTTTCTTTTTCCAAACAAGCTCCAAGCTGTCGTTACCATAAAAATCACCGATGCGATACGTTACAATAAAAGACATAGCCGATGCGCTGGAAATTTCCAAATCTACTGTATCCCGTGCATTGGCCGGGGATGTAAGCAATGTCAGTCCAGCCACTATTGATCGAGTCAGAAGCAAGGCCCGGGAAATGGGCTATCAGCGTAACATGACCGCTGTAAACCTACGCACCAAAGCGACAAAGGTGATCGGGATTATCGTACCGGAAATCACCACCCCATTTTCAATGTCGTTTGTCTCGACCGTACAGGATGCCATGCAGCCTCTCGGATACCGTGTGCTTATCGCGGTGTCGAGCGAAGACCCCAAACGCGAACGCCAGAATCTCGACATGTTCGAGACCGGCCGGGTCGATGGCATTCTGGTTTCTGCCACACATAATTTAGCTAACCGCGACCGCTTTGAGAATCTTGTAAAGTCAAACTTCCCCATCGTATTTTTTGACCGTACCATAAAAGATCTGCAGTGCTCATCTGTATGCTCCAACGATTCGCTAATGTCATTCTTTCTGGTAGAACACCTTATATATACAGGCCGGCGACGTATTGTGAATCTTACCGGTCCAACATATATAGAAAACTCACTCGCCCGATCACAAAGCTACCGTGAGGCACTGGAAAAATTTCATATCCCCTACGACAGCCGGCTTGTGGTATCGAGCGGACTATCCGTAGAAGATGGAGCCATGGCCGTTGAGCGCCTTATAAATGACGGCATAGACTTTGACGCCATTTATTGCTTCACAGAAACTCAGGCACTCGGAGCAAAACGCACTCTTCAGGAGCGTAATATATCGATACCCGACGAAGTGGCGATATGTACGATGTCGGGCACCCAGCTGTCATCATTCGTATTTCCACAGATAACAGCCGTGGAGCAGAATGTAGCGGAAATGGCACGCATAGCAGTGCGCCTATTGCTGGAGAAAATCGAAGTACCGAATTCGCCCCAGCAGAACATTGTGCTCCACTCCACACTGGTAGCACGTGGCTCTACATCGGCAGATGACGCGTGACAAACATGCCTTACACAACCATCCAGAATCAAACACCGTTGAACCATCCTATAATGAAACTTTTCGCTTTGGCCTTTTGCGCGGCCCTCTCTTCATCAATATCAGCAGCAACAGTGCTCGGCACGGTGCGCACCATATCCGGCGAACCGGTTGCAGGTGCCGCGGTATCCGACGGACATAAAGTGGTATTGACCGACTCAACCGGAAAATACATTATCACATCACCGCTTGATCTGGGCTATGTGTTTGTCTCGGCGCCTGATGGATATGAGCCTGTGGAAAGAATCGGTAACCGCGCAAAATTCTGGCGACATGTCCATCAGAGCAACGGCGGTTCTGCGGATTTCGTGCTGCGACATTTGCCGCAGGACTCCGCAGTGGCCATAATTACAGTAGCAGACATGCAAATCGCAAACCGCGCCGGAGACCGTGAGAGGCTTAGAGACTTGTATGTTCCCAGCCTAAACAGGGCAATAGATTCACTCCGCAGCAAAGGTATCAGCCCGATTATTCTCACTCTGGGTGATCAGACCTGCGAATACTACTGGTATGACAACACATATACGTTGGCCGACTTCAATGCCGACTTCAGTGTAAATGCACCTGTATATCATACCATGGGCAATCATGACAATGACCCTTACTTTGCCGGCGACATCCCAGGCGCCGGGACATGGCATTCGGTAATGGGACCATCCTATTACTCTTTCAACCGAGGTGATTCCCACTTCATCATACTCGACAATATCATCTACACAAATGAGGGTGGAAAACCTGGACAACATGGCCGCCGCAACTACCATACCGGAATGACAGCACCGCAGCTTGAATGGCTGGCAAATGATCTCGCCACGGTATCCGACAAATCAGCACCGCTGTTCATAGCCATGCATGGGGTATTGCTCACATATCCCGCAGCCGAAGGCGACAGCATAAAGGATGTATACCGAATAAAAGAAGGAGGAGCCGTGATCGACTCGCTGCTGCGTCCGTTCAGCAATGTAAACGTACTTTCCGGACATGCCCACAACTCACATTTCCAACATACTCCCGACGGACGCATACGTGAATACAATTATGCCGCGGCTTGCGGTACATGGTGGCCTGCCAAAATCAAGCCGGCGCAGTCCAACTTTTGGATGTGCGGTGACGGATCTCCATGGGGATATGCCGTGTGGAATCTTGCAAATGGCCAACCGACCCACCGATATCAAGGCTTCGGCATGAATCCAGATTATCAGATGAGAGTATACGATCTCAACAAGATAGCCATCACCGACACTGCTTTAACAAAAGCCTATCTACCCGATAGTGAAGCCAACCGCAATGCCGTGCTCGCCAATGTATGGGCCTATGAGCCGGGGTGCTCGGTAAAAATGTTTGAAAACGGACAGGAATTAAAAGTAACCAGAGTGAAAGCTCAGGATCCTCTTCACTTCATGCTACGTGCCATTCCGCTTAAGGCGGCCGGGGTGGCTATCAACAAGGCTTTAATGCCTGAAGCAACAGCTCACATGTTCCGGGCAACAGCATCGCATCCCGATACCCCCGTAACTGTGGAATTTACCGACCGCTACGGATATACATTCACAACCACACTGCAACGTCCGGCAACACTACCCCTACAATAATGTTTCTATGAATCATGACAGGAATGTGCGGTGGATCACCGGTGCGAAGTGCTCAGCCTCAAGCTGCTGCACCTTACGGGCCACCTCGGCTGGACTATCCGTAGGCTGAAGATCAACACGAGCCTGAAATATTATGGCTCCCTCATCATACCTCTCGCTTACATAGTGGATGGTAATGCCTGTCTCACGCTCACCGGCAGCCACAACGGCCTCATGTACATAGCGTCCGTACATACCCTTACCACCATATTTCGGCAACAGAGCGGGATGTATATTGACCATAGCGCCGGAATAACGTTCTATCATGAATGGAGGGATCATGAGCAAAAAACCGGCAAGCACAATAATATCAATGCCATGCCGCTCCATTAGCGGCAACATTACCTCTTGATCGTTCAAATCTGATTGCGACACTACGTGCGCTGTCACACCGAGACGGTGGCACCGCTCTATTACAGGTGCATTGGCTTTGTTGCACACAACCAACGCTACAACACCACCACATTCATTGCGCTGAAAATAATTGATAATATTCTCTGCATTTGTACCATTGCCAGAGGCAAATATTGCAATCCGTTTTGTCGCTCCTTTCGTTTCCATGATGTGAAGTTATGACTTTTCCGCATAAAAATGAAATGTTATAGCTTGTCAATGACAGTTAATCATTGCTTTTTATCCTTATATCAACTCTATCGGCCGAAACTCCGCTCCAATATTAATTGTTAGAATTACTGATAGTTAACAATTAATCCATGTATAGCGATGAAGAAATTTAAATCATTTTTTGCGTTTGCTTTAATGTTTGCCGCAGTAGCAGTGGTTATGCCCTCCTGTAGTGATGACGACGACGATGATGTGACGATTACAAATTCTGTACCCTCGAAATTTTCAGAGGCGCTGAAAGCTCAATTCCCCGATGCCACCAATGTAAAGTGGGAGAAAAAGACCAATTACATGGTGGCGGAGTTCAGCAAAGATATGACAGGATACGATGTGTGGTATGATCAGTCGGCATCTTGGGCAATGACTGAGATGGACTATGGCAAAGACCTCTTCCTCATCCCCGACAATGCTGTGGCCACAGCATTTGCTGAAGGCGATTATGGCACCTGGACAGTCGACGACATTACCCACTATAAGCAAAAGACCAATGAATTTTATGTATTTGAGGTAGAAAAGACCGGGCAGAGCGATATGGATGTATTCTATGCCACCGATGGCACCATGCTTAAGGCCATAGCTTCGGATACATCGGCGGATATCCTTCCCGACACTGCCATATAATAGTTTATTAAGAGCTTCTTAAAAAAATACAGGACGGGGCCTGCGTAGCGCTGGATGATGTTTCACAAGCTACAACGGTCCCGTCTTGTCACGTATCGATATAACCCAATAATTTCAGAGACTTTGGTAGCGATGACTGTCAGAATGAGAATTGAGCCATAGCACCTACACGCCGCGCCCAGCGGTGCTCTCCGCTGAAGTTTCGGCGCATTCCCAGATCGAATTCCGCACCGACCTGCATGCGTGGGGTGAGATTCCAGAATATGTTTATATCACCGAACATACCATATTTATACTCCTCCGGACTTACAGCCTTGGAAGGGAGATAGCGTGTCTGACTGGCTGAGACAGACATAAACAGATTGGGACGGAAATTATATTGTACACCCAGACACCATCCCAATGAAGCAGGGGCATAGAGATGGCCAGGCTCGTCGGGTGTGCCAACAAGATCATAGCTCCCGATGAGCAGATCTCCTCCAAGACTCTGATAGCCGTGTCCATAGTTTATGGTGGCATAAGTGGTGAGTGGAGCTGCCGGGTGTGCCACAGAACTAAGCTGCAATCCCCATCCTGCCCTATTGTGATTGCGTCCGGATACGAGGTCACGGTATGAGAGCGTGCGCACTATGCCTGCGAGACGCACATGCTGGCCGGGAGCCCACTGATATTGACCGAAAGCTGCGAAATCAGGCATCCATGCACTCACCTTCGCCGTCGACACATTATCGACAGCCACCGAGGGCTCAGGCGACTCTACCGATACAGCGACAGTCCAGTTATCTCTGAATGTAGGCATATATCGCACAAGCACAGAGGTTGGAGATATCTTATTGTTGGGGCCCTGCGCATCAACAGTAGGAGGCAATGCCGCAGGATCGCTGAATGTCGAACTGGCATAACCTATAGTAAAGTCATTGATCACAGCATAAGCCTTTTTCAGATGAAAGTCGCGGCCTTGATACCCGTTGAAATTAGCCTCTATGTAGAGTTGATAGTCGCCCAACGACTTGTTGCGTCCAAGCACACGGAAAAACAGAGTCGATCCGGCGGGAGTAGTGCCCAACTGGCGCATATTAGTCGGATCGGGTTGCATCGGTATCAGATATGGAGCGAAACCTGATGCCGGTATCGCCCCTCCCCAATCGTAATAGCCTCGCATCCTGACACATCCACCGATACCCATAGCCAATTGTGCATCCTTACTGAGAAAAAGGAAGTAGGGAGCAGCCGGATCGGAGAAATGCCGGAACTGGTCGTAATAAAACATCGATATCTTCTCGCGAATAGAGTCAACATATGCCTGAGTGGCCGCATCGGCAGGCGTCCCGTCGACATATACCGCCTTATGCGAATTCACCAATGAATCGATCTGCTGATCGACAAGACTTTTAGTCTGTGCGCCGACAGAAATGGCATTTGCGGAGATAATCGCAGCTCCGGTCAAAGACATAAATTTTAACTTGAAGGACATAATGTGTGAGATATGATGGATGCAACATATTTTAACCTAAAACATGTGAGGAGGCTTGTTTGTTCCCATCGGCTTCAGAGAATACAGATGCATGCCGTTTCAAATTGCACATTTCACGACAATAAAAATTCAATAATTCATTGTTTTTAGATAAAAATATATAATTTTGTCGAGAACATTTACTTTTTTTCATCAATCCGATTTTACTCACACAAATCTCAATAATAAATGAAAAAATTCTACACATTTGCTTTTTTCGCTTCGACGATCCTGTGTGCCAATGCAGGATACCCGGTTGCAAGCCAACGTATATCATTAGCAGAAAATGAAAATTCCGATCTATTTTGTGCCACATATGCAGCTGCTTCTGATGCGATTGACATGCCGGTGGCCAAAGCTCCAGAGGCAAATGCCACACTTAACGATTTCGTAGGTGTCTACGAGTGGAACTACTATGGATTTCTGAGCAACGATGAGGGTAGCAAAAGCTCTCAGCTTCGTATCGAGGTAATGGACGAGGCTACCGGAGCTGTGCTTCTCTTAGGCTGGCCTTTGAATTTTGGAGTGAAAGCTTTCATCGACATTGAGGCCGGCACACTGTCTATACCCAACAAGCAGCCGTTGGGCCGTGATATGCAGGGAGATCCCGCATATTTCTATCTTAAGGAGATGTATGATGGTGTCGGACAGTTGCCAGGAGCGTCCGATGCAGAATATACCGTAGGGCAGATTGATGGCACTACCATCACTTTCCCTCGATATGACCTTTGGACTATAGGCAACTACAAGGATGAGAGCGGCGGCTACGTGATGATGAGAGCCGTGAATCGACTCACGCTGAAACCGGGAATTGACAACAATACCGGCTGGGAAGATTTCGGCACTGCAACATTTGAGGATGGATGGATACCACTGCGCAAGGATGTCTTCCCGCAGGAATGCCCATGGCAAGTAAAGGTGCAGAAAAATACCGAGGAGGATGGACTCTACCGACTACAGTCTCCATATCTTGAAGCTGACTGCCCGGTTCCAGGAGTTGCCGAGGGTTATATCGTGTTCTCTATTGCCGATCCCGATTTCGTGGTTGTCTATCCCGACGTATATTCAGGCTACAATAATGTCACCTCAAAGCAGAACGACATGATGTACCTCTTCAACCTCGAAGGATTTTATATGATGCAGACGGGAAACACAAAGGAGGAAATCCTGAAAAATTTCCCGATCCGTACCGAAGAAGATAAAAAGCAGCAGGCACTGACAGGTAACATCAAGGGGGTGGATTCATTCTCATTCTATCGCGACGGAGTAGCCACTATCCACAACTGCTGTTTTGATGTCCAGGTACCTGCAAAGCAGAGATATACATGGAGTTCGAAGACATATGGCAGCCATATGTTCAACATGATATCGAAGATCACTATTGACCGCCTTGTGCCCTCCAGTGTTATCGATGAGGTGTATATGTACGACGGCGACGGACAGGCAGAATATTTCACACTGCAGGGAATGCGTATAAGCGAACCCGTGTCAGGACAGGTAGTGATACGCCGTATAGGCAACAAGGTCACGAAAGTGATAGTGAAATAACTTGCGATATCGTGTAAAATCCTGCACAGATTGCGAATTTCTGTGTAATATTTGTTTTTTATGGCAGAATGTTATAATTTTGCGACATGCAATAGCAAATATTAAAACACTGACCTATGACACTAAACGCCATCAGTATCATCAGCATTGACCTCGTGGTCAGCAGCGTCGAGATTTCCGTCCTTAGCCGACAAGGAGGGGCACGATGAGCGCGCGGTCAGCGGACATCCATATCAACGTCAAGCCCCTCCACCCGATGCGTGAGGGGCTTGCGGTTTTTTACACAGATTATATAAACGAATAAGATACAATGACACATCCACTTCGCAGCGACGCCACCACCCAAGGCCGACGCATGGCAGGCGCCAGAGCACTTTGGCGTGCCAACGGCATGAAGGAGGAGCAAATGGGACGCCCGGTAATAGCCGTGGTAAACTCATTCACCCAGTTTGTACCTGGACACACACATCTACACGATGCCGGTCAGATAGTGAAAGAAGAGATTGAACGGCTCGGATGCTTCGCCGCCGAGTTCAACACCATAGCCATCGACGACGGTATCGCCATGGGACATGACGGCATGCTATACTCCCTGCCCTCACGCGATCTGATCGCCGATTCGGTAGAATATATGGTAAATGCCCACAAAGCCGATGCCATGGTGTGCATATCCAACTGCGATAAAGTGACTCCGGGCATGCTGATGGCAGCAATGCGTCTCAATATACCCGCAATATTCGTGAGCGGCGGACCTATGGAAGCCGGCGACCTCAACGGACGTCCTCTTGACCTCATCGACATAATGATCGATTCAGCCGATGCGACCGTCAACGACGACACCGTACGGCTGCTGGAGCAGAAAGGCTGTCCCACCTGCGGCTCATGCTCAGGGATGTTCACGGCCAATTCCATGAACTCACTCAACGAAGCTATCGGCCTGGCCCTCCCTGGCAATGGCACAGTGCTTGCCACCCATGCCAACCGCCGTGAGCTATTCCGTCGTGCCGCACGTCAGATTGTCAAGAACGCCGAGGCTTATTATAACCATGGCGACGACTCAGTGCTGCCACGCAATATAGCCACACGCGAGGCTATGCTCAACGCAATGTCGCTCGATATAGCCATGGGTGGCTCTACCAATACCGTGCTGCATCTTCTGGCGATCGCCAACGAGGCCGGAGCCAACTTCACTATCGACGACATCGACCGCCTTTCACGTGTAACGCCCGTGCTATGCAAAGTGGCCCCTAACTCCCACTATCATATCCAGGATGTGAATCGTGCAGGAGGCATTCTGTCGATCATGAAGCAACTCGCCATGCATGGCTTACTCCATACGGAGGTAAAACGTGTCGACGGCATGACCCTCGCAGAGGCTATCGAGAAGTATTCACCCGAAGGGACTGCCTATACGGCCGAGGCCGATGCTTTATGGCACAGCGCTCCCGGCGGAGGGCGCAATCTTGTGATGGGATCGCAAAGCGCCACCTACGCATCGCTCGACACTGACCGCGCCGAGGGGTGCATCCGCGATTTCGACCACGCTTACGTAAAAGATGGCGGTCTTGCCGTGCTACATGGCAACATTGCACTCGACGGATGCGTTGTAAAGACGGCCGGTGTGGATGAAAGCATATTCCGCTTCAGCGGCCCGGCCAAGGTGTACCGCTCGCAGGAGGAGGCCGTCGATGCCATTCTGCGCGACAAGGTTGTAAGCGGCGATGTGGTTGTCATAACCCATGAAGGGCCAAAAGGTGGGCCCGGCATGCAGGAGATGCTCTACCCCACGAGCTACATCAAGTCGAAGCATCTCGGCAAGGAGTGCGCGCTCATCACCGACGGACGTTTCTCCGGAGGCACATCAGGCCTGTCAATCGGACACATATCGCCCGAGGCCGCAGCCGGTGGCAACATCGGACTGGTACGTGATGGCGACATAATCGATATCGACATACCGGCCCGCACCATCGCCGTGCGTGTGTCTGACGAAGAACTCGCCCTTCGCCGCAGCGCCGAGGAGGCCCGCGGAAAAGAAGCTTTCACTCCCGCCGGTCGCGACCGATATGTAAGCAAAGCGCTACGTGCCTATGCCGCGATGGTGACATCGGCCGATAAAGGCGGTGTGCGTGGCGATATATAATCTCTCCGCCATACCCTGAATCAGCGGGTATGGCCAATAATTGTAAAACAGTACGCTTATGGAAAAAATATCAGGTGGCGACGCATTGATGCGATCTCTGATTGCCGAAGGGGTCGATCTCGTATTCGGGTATCCCGGGGGATCGATCATGCCGGTATATGACCGTCTGTACGACTATCAGGATCAGCTGAAGCACGTGCTTGTACGTCACGAACAGGGTGCCACACATGCCGCACAGGGCTATGCCCGTGTTAGCGGACGCACAGGAGTTGTGATAGTGACATCAGGACCTGCGGCCACGAATGTCGTGACTGGATTGAGCGACGCTCTGATGGACAGCACTCCGATGGTGGTGATCACCGGACAGGTGGCCACACCGTTTCTCGGATTCGATGCCTTTCAGGAGACCGATGTGGTAGGTATAACGCAGCCTATCACCAAATGGAGCTACCAGATCAGGCGTGCCGAAGATGTGGCATGGGCTGTGGCCCGTGCCTTCTACATCGCCTCGACAGGACGTCCCGGACCGGTAGTGCTCGACATTACCAAAGATGCTCAGGTGGGTCTGACAGAGTTTGCGTATAAAAAATGTGACTACATCCGGTCATACACCCCCTATCCTGAGATCCGCCTAAGCGATGTGGAGCGTGTGGCAGCCCTGATCAATGCTGCGGAGCGCCCCATGATACTCTCAGGGCATGGTGTGATGATCTCCGGAGCGGAGAAAGAGCTTGCCGCGCTTGCCGAAAAGGCGCAGATACCGGTAGCAGCCACCTTGCTGGGACTATCGACGATGCCGTCGGACCATCCTCTGTACAAAGGCATGCTCGGCATGCATGGCAATATCGGCCCGAACATCAATACCAACCGTGCCGACCTGATCATTGCCGTGGGCATGCGTTTCGACGACCGCATTACAGGAAATGTGGCAACCTATGCTCCGCAGGCCAAGATAGTTCATATCGACATCGATGCCTCTGAATTCGACAAGAATATCGCCACCGACGCCACCATCCACGGTGATGCCAAAGCCGCCCTGCAGGCCCTGCTGCCACTTATCGACCAACGCCGCCATGAGGAATGGCTGAAGTCGTTCGATGAACCGGCACGTGTGGAGTACGAAGAGGTAGTGATTAAGGAAGTGCACCGCAAGAATGGCCCACTGACCATGGGCGAAGTGGTGAACAATATCAGCAAGGCCACAGCCCACAAGGCTATTGTAGTGACAGATGTAGGACAGAACCAGATGTTCTCAGCGCGATATTCACGCTTCACCGAGCCACGCTCTATCGTCACCTCTGGCGGTCTGGGCACAATGGGCTTCGGGCTTCCTGCCGCAATAGGGGCAAAGATGGGTGCCCCCGGACGCACGGTAGTATTCTACACCGGCGACGGAGGGCTGCAGATGACCATACAGGAGCTGGGCACCATCATGGAGTACCATACCGACGTGAAGATTGTATTGCTCAACAATAACTTCCTCGGCAATGTGCGCCAGTGGCAGTCGCTCTTCTTCCACAACCGATTCTCACAGACCCCGCTGCTCAATCCGGATTTCGTGATGATAGCGCAAGCCTACGGTATCGCCGCTGAAAATGTGAACTCTCGCGAGGAACTCCCCGCTGCTATAGAGCGCATGCTTGCCAACGATGGAGCCTACTTGCTCAATGTCAATATTGATGAGACCGACATGATCTTCCCGATGACACCGGCAGGAGCCGATGTAGACCATGTGATGCTTAATGCAACAGAAACCTATCCTCTCGACAAATAATGGAACAGCAGCTTTTCACCGTTACAGTCTTTACCGAGAATCAGGCCGGACTGCTCAACCAGATCTCTGTAATATTCTACCGCCGCGGGCTCAATATCGAGAGCCTTTCGGTAAGCCCTTCTTCGATCGAGGGGATACATAAGTTCACTATCACATGCTTCAGCAACCGTCCGATGATGGAGCGCGTGGTAAAGCAGATAGAAAAACGTATCGACGTGCTCAGGGCATTTCTTTATACTGATGACGAAATCGTGTATCAGGAAGTAGCTCTTTACAAGGTGCCTACCCTACAGCTTCTCGACGACACATGCGTGGAGGATGTGATACGCCGTCACAGCGCACGCATTCTGGAGATCACGCGCCAATACGTGGTGATAGAGAAAACCGGACACCCAGAGGAGACACAGGCTCTCTTCCATGAACTGCAGAAATATGACATACGCCAGTTTGTACGTTCCGGACGAGTTGTTGTCACCAAATCGGCACAAGAAGTATTCTCCATGTTCCTAAAAGAGCAGGAGATACGCAAATCAACCACTGATAGCGCAGCCACCGGGTCATGAGCGACACTCCTACAAAAGAATATTGTGCCGACTACTGGCTCACAGCGCCGGAATGCGGACCGGAGCAGCGCATGCCTGCCACTCTCATGGTCAACCGCCTGATCGAGATAGCCACCCTGCATGCCAACGAACTGGGCATAGGGTATGCCCGTCTGGTGAAGGATGGTCTGGCGTGGGTGCTGTCGAGAGTATCGCTGGAAATGAAGCGCTGGCCCAAAGTGGGCGAGGAATATACTATCCGCACATGGGTAGAGGGATGCAACCGCCTGTTCTCGCAGCGCGACATGGAGATAACTGCAACCCTTTCAGGCGAAGTGCTCGGCTATGCACGCACCATATGGATGGCCATCGACATAGAGCGCCGTGTGGCCGGGGAGATTCCCGATCTGCACCGTCTCGGCGATGTAGTGTCAGACCGCCCCTGTCCCATCTCTCCTGCTCCAAAGCTTAAAGAGCCGATGGGCGACAACCTGCTTCGCACCGCTTACACGTTCCGCTACACCGACCTCGACTTCAACCGCCACGTCAACACCGTGCGCTACCTTGAGTTGCTTGTCGACCAATGGCCGCTGGAATGGCACGACCAACATTCAATAGGGAGGCTCGACATGGCATTCCTCCACGAAGCGGTGTATCCACAGCAGGTAGAGGTGATGACAAGCGTCGATGCCGGAGACCACATGTGCTCCACCCAGCAGATCACGGGCCCCGACGGCCCATGCATGCGTGCGGCGATCCGGTGGCAAAGCGATCCATACATCCCTGTAAAGTAAGTAACACTATAGGAATATCTATTTATAAACCCAATATACTATTATGGCAAAAATGAATTTTGGAGGCGTTGAAGAAAACGTCATCATCCGCGAGGAATTCCCATTGGAAAAAGCCCGCGAAGTACTGAAAGATGAGACTATCGCCGTACTTGGCTATGGCGTACAGGGTCCAGGCCAGAGCATGAATCTCCGCGACAATGGCTTCAACGTGATCGTAGGCCAGCGTCAGGGCAAGACCTACGACAAGGCTGTGGCCGACGGCTGGAAGCCAGGCGAAACTCTTTTCTCTATCGAGGAGGCTGCCGAGCGTGCCACCATAGTGATGTGCCTGCTTTCTGATGCTGCGGTAATGTCGGTATGGCCCATAATCAAGCAGTATCTCACTCCCGGCAAGGCGCTGTACTTCTCACACGGGTTCGCCATCACTTGGAACGACCGCACCGGCGTGGTTCCTCCAAAAGATATCGACGTGATCATGGTAGCGCCCAAGGGTTCAGGAACATCGCTACGCACAATGTTCCTCGAAGGCCGAGGTCTCAACTCTTCATATGCAGTATATCAGGATGCCAGCGGACGAGCTCTTGAACGCACCATCGCTCTGGGCATAGGCATAGGCTCGGGCTACCTGTTCGAGACCACATTCCAGCGCGAGGCCACATCCGACCTTACCGGCGAACGCGGTTCGCTGATGGGTGCCATACAGGGCCTTCTGCTCGCACAGTACGAAGTGCTCCGCGAAAACGGCCACACCCCCTCCGAGGCATTCAACGAGACCGTAGAGGAACTTACCCAGTCGCTCATGCCCCTCTTCGCAGCCAAGGGCATGGACTGGATGTATGCCAACTGCTCGACTACCGCACAACGTGGCGCCCTCGACTGGATGGGTCCGTTCCACGATGCAATCAAGCCTGTAGTAGAGAAGCTCTATGCCAGCGTGAAGTGCGGCAACGAAGCGCAGATATCAATCGATTCAAACTCAAAGCCCGACTACCGTGTGAAGCTTGAGGCCGAGCTAAAGGCACTCCGCGAGTCGGAAATGTGGCAGACAGCAGTAACAGTGCGCCGCCTGCGTCCTGAGAACGACTGATAGACCTCCACGCCACATACTAAACCATCGAGGCTGTGCCAAATCCTGGTGCAGCCTCATCTTTTTATGTCGGTCGCGCAGTGTTTTTGCTCTCGGTTCCCGGAGGGGGCGTACTAACAAAACGACATACATCACTCACAAAAAATCGCAGCAAGGAATAAGTATATCATAAGAATTATCACGTAATATAATTGCACAATAAACCCATAACTTGTTATATTTGCACAAAATCATCAACAACCAATCTATCACCACCCAACCCAAAATGAAACTAAAATCGCTATTGTTGACAACTGTGGCCATACTCGCAATATCATGCCGGGCCTACGCCGCAGAGGCAACCAAGTATATTCCCGGAAAAGATCTGACCCTCATAGGCAAACTCATGCCTACCCCCGACAGATATGCCCGTGTCGACTCGATGCGCTACACCGGATTCACCGACCACCAACGCGCATTTCTCAATCTCACCTCGGCAGGACTTGCCCTTCTGTTCAACACCGACAGCGACCGCATCCTGGTAAATCTTGACTACAAACGACGCACCACAGGCTACAACACCAATGACGTGGCCCTCGCCGGATGCGATCTCTATATAAAGCACGACGGACAATGGATGTACGCCGGGTCTGGCGTACCATCTTCCAAAGGCGACCCCGTGGCCCTGGTATCGAATATGGCGCCCGGAGAGAAAGAGTGCCTGCTATATCTCCCGTTGCGCAGCATCATCGACGAGGTATATATAGGCGTGGACTCTTCGGCGACACTGACATCAGCGCCCAATCCATTCAGGCATAAGATTGTAGTGTGGGGGTCGAGCTTCACACATGGCACAGGTGCGAACCGTTCCGGAATGGCCTATCCCCAACAACTTCAGCGCGCCACCGGACTTGACATATGCGCCCTCGGTGTAAGCGGCAACTCGAAACTGCAACAGAGCT
>CANPDS010000006.1 GCA_947573015.1 uncultured Muribaculum sp. | reverse complement strand
TTGAATCACTTTCGAAATGCCTTTCTACCATACGCTCACCACGATATGTGAACAGATTTCCACTGAAATAAGCCGAAAAGCCATCTGTGGTTGCCGTGGCTTCCGCGCCCGGCACTGTCCAGCGGATAAGATAGTCACATGGTGACAATGTATCATCCGGAGCAGCCGAAGAATGCAGATCGACACGATATGCCACATCGTCCTGCAAGGACATAAGCACGGAAAATTCCACAGTAGCATCATAGCACTCCACTCCGCGAAGACGAGCCACAAGTTCATCTACCCCCTGTGCCATTCCGCACAAGGGGTAGATAAGCACTACTGCTAATAGCAAGCGTAGATTAACTGTCATAAATAAATGTGTGAAACGTTGTAGTATCATAACCATAACGCACACCAGATTGTTCACCGGAGACTGACATTTAGAAACAATTCCGGCACAAAAATCCGCATCTTTAAACATTGAAGCGGAAGTGCATGATATCGCCATCCTGCACCACATACTCCTTGCCTTCAATGCCGAGCTTTCCAGCCTCGCGCACGCCGGTCTCACCCCCGAGAGCCACATAATCATCATACTTGATCACTTCGGCCCGGATAAATCCCTTTTCGAAATCGGTGTGGATAATACCGGCACACTTCGGAGCCTTCGAACCTCGCATAAATGTCCAGGCTCTCACCTCATCGGGTCCGGCAGTAAAATATGTCTGAAGATCAAGCAATGCATAGGCTGAACGGATCAAGCGGCTAACACCCGACTCCTCCAGACCGATCTCGGCAAGAAATTCCTGACGTTCCTCCCATGTGTCGAGCTCGGCTATATCAGCCTCAGTCTGGGCGGCAACTACAAGTATCTGTGCGTCCTCACCCTTTACGGCCTCGCGCACCGCCTCTACATATGCATTTCCGGTAGCCGCCGATGCATCATCCACATTGCATACGTATAGCACCGGCTTGTTGGTGAGTAGAAACAGTTCTCTGGCAAATTTCTGTTCATCTACACCATCGAAGCTTACCGAACGTGCGGGAAGGCCCTGATCGAGCGCCTCCTTATAGCGCAGGAGTACTTCAAGCTGCATCTTTGCCACCTTATCTCCACCGGTCTGCGCCTGCTTCTGAGTCTTGGCTATGCGGCTCTCCACAGTCTCAAGATCCTTGAGCTGAAGCTCATAATCGATAATCTCCTTATCGCGAACAGGATCTACCGACCCATCGACATGAGTGATATTGTCATCATCAAAACAACGGAGCACATGAATGATAGCATCCGTCTCGCGGATGTTGGCAAGAAACTTATTGCCCAGCCCCTCGCCTTTCGAAGCGCCCTTGACAAGTCCGGCGATATCGACAATTTCCACTGTAGCGGGAACCACACTCTTTGGCTGGCACATATCCACGAGTTTGGTAAGACGGTCATCTGGCACAGTGATCACACCCACATTGGGCTCGATGGTGCAGAATGGAAAGTTGGCCGACTGGGCCTTAGCGTTTGACAGACAGTTGAAAAGTGTCGACTTACCCACATTGGGCAGTCCGACTATACCGCATTGCAATGCCATGATTCTATAATGATTTTCTTAACTTATTATTCTATTGACCAGTAAAATCATGAGTTATCTCTTGATTTTCAGATAGCAAAGTTACTAAAAATCCCCTACCCTCCAAAATCAAGCATCATGCGCATACTCATCTAATCTTCCATGTCGGTAAAGTACATCGCCACAGAGTCAGCAGCCTGACGGAAACCACAGTTTTCATAAAAACGCACCCCTCTGTCGTAGGCTATGAGTACGATCTTCAGATAGTCGCGATACTTCTCTTTTGCCATCTCCACAAGCCGACGTCCTATTCCACAGCCCTGATATTCAGGATGCACAAGCAGATAATGTACATATGCCGTCATGACACCATCGTCCATTGCACACAGCATACCTACCAGACGGTCGCCATCCCAAGCCGAATATACTGTCTCATAATGTTCCATAGCCTTTACCAACATTTCGGGGTACTTACCCGACGACCACTCCACAGAGAGAAACAGTTCTTCCAACTTCTTTCTCCCGAACTTACGTATTTCCTTATACTCAATCTCTTTCATATCTTAAAACTCAATTAACCAAGTATATCCTAATTTATCACACCGCGGATATTGAAAAATCCAAAGTCGAATATCCCCCCGGATTTTGTAAAAATCACACAATATCACTCGTCACACTCCGACGGCACATAGTGATGATGCGCGCAGCATTCATGGAGCTGATGATCAACTATTATATGACGGTTGGCCATACCTGCGATAGCCGACATCTCATGGCTCACAAGCACAATTGTAGTATCCTGGGCAAGCTGACCCACAATATCGTAAAGACGATGTTCGAAACGTTTGTCAATATAGCTCAACGGCTCATCAAGCACAAGTACCTCCGGTTTGGATATTATAGCGCGCCCGAGCAATGTCCGCTGCAACTGACCGCCCGACAAAGCTCCGATCGGAGCATCGGCACGATCCTCCATCCCCATCAACCGTATGGTCTCCTCAACCATATGGTTGCGCTCATCCATGACCATGCGCTTACCGAGTAGTCCAGAGGCTACTACCTCGCGCACTGTAATCGGAAACCGCGAATCGACCATATTCTTCTGCGGAAGATAACCGATCGGCAGGCGTCGCACTTCATTTCCATTGCCGTCGCGATACACGACACGCCCGGCCGTTGGCTTCAGTAGCTTCAACATAAGGCGCAACAGCGAGGTCTTTCCCCCTCCGTTGGGCCCGGTTATAGCCATAAAGTCACCACGCAACACGCGCAGATTTACATCACGCAACACCACGCGGTGTTCATAGCGCAACCATGCGCCATTTAATTCTATTATCGGAGATGCAATATCTTCTATAGTATCAGTCATCACGGTCTTCATCAGCGATAGTGCGGGCGATAGTAAGCATCTCGCCTTTCCAATCATATGAAAGAGGATTGATATTAACCACCTTGGCACCAATCTGCGCATTTACAGTCTGTGCCTGACGTGAATCGGCATCTTTCTGGAAAAACATCACCCGCGCACTGTCGCGACGGGCCTTGTCGACCGAACGGCCAATGTCCTCTACCGACATCTCCTTGCCCTCCGGACTCAACACAATCTGCTCCAGACCATAATCGCGGGCGAAATAGCTGAGCGACGGGTGCCATACCACGAATGCCCGGCCACGGCATGGAGAAAGAATAGAGTCGATAGCCATATCAAGCGAATCGAGCGATCCGAGGAAACGCTTGAACCGCCGTGAATAATACACTTTATTGGCCGGATCAAGCTCAACCATGGCATTATACATATTTGAAGCAATCTTCTTGACATTTCGCACAGATGTCCATGTATGCGGGTCGGCTTCGCTTCCGGTTCCGTCGTGTGTATGTGTACCGGTGATCAGCGACACGCCATCCGACGTATTATACAGCCGCAGCCCGGGATTATTATTCTGAACTTTATTTATAATCGCGCTTTCAAAAGGGATATTCCCCATGCGCATATAAGCTGCCGAACGCTCAAGATTGAGCATATGCGTCATGCTCGGATCATAGCTTTCAGGGTTCGCGCCATTACTCAGCAGACATTTCACCTCCCACTTGTCACCGACAATCTGCTCAAGCATATACTTCTGTGGCTGTATGCTCACAGTAAGGGTAGGTTTATCGGCAGGACGTCCAAGACATCCTCCCAATAATGCAGGTAATAGGAGCGAGGCAAGCAAAGGTAAAATATATCGGAAGTGAATCCTGGTCATATCGAGGGGATGTTTCAACTCTTTGTATGCAAATTTAATCATTATATCTCACAGGTGCAACCGGCCGACGGATGCTCCGACACTCCATACACACGCGAATAAAGGAAATCGCGTGCTACGTCAAGATCAACATCACCGCACGATGTCATCAGCATCATCGGCAGAGGACTTAGACCGGAAGCATAAGCCGGCTGCATATATCGGTACGACGGATGCGGCACAAGGCCATGACGGCGGTAAAATTCTATACGCCGGCATGCCAGTTCACCCGATTCCGGGAGCTCTACCTCAAGGAGCAGCGGCAGCCCGGTTTCGATTCGTAACCTATCAAGTGCTCTTCCCCCAATTCCGGAGCCTCTGAGATGTTCGAGTGTGGCAAAATGCTCCACATAAAGAAATCCATCTCCATTCCAGGTAGTCATAAACCCGGCAAGCTCACCATTCCATCTGATAATCCGAAAGTCAAATCCTTTTTCCGCCCCATCTATAAGCTGAAAAAGACTGCGACATGGGCGACGCTCATCTGCAGGAAATGCCAACAGATACAGTGAGAGTATGGATATCGGCAACCTTTCGTGAGTGGTAATTTTCTCAAATTCAAGTTTCATATCGACAGAGTCTGTGGGGTTTAGAGTGGTTTTGCCACAAAATTTCTTACAAATTTAATGTAACTTTGTGAAAGTTTCATTATTTATGCGTAATTTTGCTTGTGAAAAAGCGTAACGCGTAAAAGCCTCCTTTTTCATATGTAAACATAATAACGCAACTTTTAAACAAATACCTTAAAATATTAGTTTATGGCAAGAGCTCAATTGGATACTCTGGATTATAAAATTCTAAATACACTGTCGAACAACGGACGCAAGCCTTATCTCGAAATCGCACGCGAATGTGGCGTATCAGGTGCTGCAATTCACCAGCGCATTCAGAAGCTCACAGCAATGGGCGTCCTTAAAGGTTCAGAATGTCTCATCGATGCCGCTGCAGTTGGATACGAGACATGTGCATACATAGGATTTTTCCTGAAGGATCCCTCACAGTTCGACGAAGTTGTAGAGCGTCTGCGTGCTATCCCAGAAGTAGTGGAAGTGCATTTCACCACCGGACAGTACGATATGTTTATCAAACTGTATGCACGCAACAACGACCATCTGCTCCACCTCATCCACGAGGAGCTGCAGGCTCTCGGTCTGGCACGTACCGAATCGCTCATTTCATTCAAAGAGGTATTCAAGCGCCAGCTCCCGATCCAAAAGCGCAAGGAATAATACCCTCGCTCAAACTCAACGAACTTTAAAGCCTCATTATACCTTATTATAATAAGGTAAGCGGTGCGCACATCCGGCTTACGGACGTGCGCACCGGTTGCATTATAAAGACTATATTAACAGCTCCTAAGATCAGCTTATCAACTATGACATCCACCATTCCAGCTACCGACACCCTATTGCTCGACGCGATATCATGGGCGCGTCAGGCAGGCGCAGTCCACATGCGCTACTTCCGTGGCAATGAACTTGACATATCTGCAAAACTCAACGACGCCGATATAGTCACCGCCGCCGACAAAGCGGCCGAAAAGCTCATCATCGACAACATACGCTCAAAGTATCCCGATCACTCCATACTCTCCGAAGAGTCGGGCGAGATGACAAATAGCCACGAAGGGGTGCGTTGGGTGATCGATCCTCTCGACGGCACCACCAATTTTTCACAGGGTTTACCGATATTCAGTGTATCGATCGGCGTTGAGATCTGCGGACGCCCTGTGGTGGGAGTGGTTTATGATGCATACCTCAACGAACTGTTCCACGCTGTGGAAGGGGGTGGCGCATTCCTCAATGGCGAGCCAGTGCACTGCGCCGAAAAGACACTTCTTGACAGAGCTGTGGTATCCACCGGATTCCCTGTCGACAAAGGGACGACGCCTGACAACAACCTCGACAATCTATCACGTGTGATGCCACGCGTGCGCGGTCTGCGACGCCTCGGATCTGCGGCAATGGATCTATGCTACGTCGCCGCCGGTTTCCTCGACGGATATTGGGAGCTTAATCTACACCGATGGGATGTCTCTGCCGGAATGCTGATAGTGAAAGAAGCCGGAGGCATATGCACTGAGTTCCGTCACGACCGCAACATTAGCCTCGTGGCCGCCTCTCCAGCCATACACGACCTGCTCCTTCCTCTATTATCACCAACCCCAGCGCTATGACCGACTTCATCGCCGATGAGCGCTTCATGCGCCGCGCCATACAACTGGCACGACACGGATTGGGCACAACCTCACCAAATCCGATGGTAGGAGCTGTGATCGTGCATTCCGATGGCACTGTAATAGGCGAAGGATGGCACCGCCGCTGTGGAGAGGGACATGCCGAAGTCAACGCAGTGGCATCGGTAACTGACCGCTCACTGCTGAACGACTCTACCATATACGTCACCCTTGAACCATGTTCCCATTACGGAAAGACTCCCCCATGCGCACGCCTAATCATAGACTCAGGCATAAAACGCGTGGTGATAGGCACTCTCGACCCTGCACCATGGGTGGCTGGTCGTGGAGTAGCCATGCTTCGGGAGGTGGGAATAGAAGTAGTCACGGGAATGCTCGAAAATGAGTGTAGCGCTATAAATCCGGTGTTCATGACTGCCCATACCCTCGGACGACCGTGGGTGACACTGAAATGGGCACAGAGTGCCGACGGATTCATCGACCGAATACGCAAATCCAACGAACCGCCACAGGTATTTTCTACAGCAGCATCAACCATTCTGATGCACCGCTTACGCTCGCTTCACGACGCTATAATGGTGGGGAGCAACACAGTAATGACCGACAATCCATCGCTCACCACCCGCGCATGGCCAGGTCACGATGCTATTCCGGTAATAGCCGACCGCCGACAGCGTATTGATACAACACCACTGGCCATGAACAGGCCCGGCCGTCGCATACTCCACCTCCACTCTGCATCTCCGGCAGAAATGCTGAATGAGATGCGGGCCGAGGGGATCACATCTGTGCTCATTGAAGGTGGCCCGACTTTGCTACAGGCGTTTATTGATGACAGATTATTCGATATGGTACGTATCGAGACAGCACCGTTTAAGCTAAATCAAGGAGTGCCTGCTCCACAACTCAGCCTGACACCTGCCTTCAGTAATGAAATCGGAACAAACCGTATAGATCTGTACGGAAACATTCCATGGTGGGCCTCAATCCGCTGATACCCATCACATACCGACACAGTATTTTCTCAACCAAGCGATAAACCACAATACACTGAATAACAATGCCGTATTTACACGCCTTGGGGGCGTCATGACCTGCTGAAACAAGCGTTTATATCCACCGATAATTCCCAGATAATAGTCTGAAGATAAAATAATTATGGCCTGATTAAATCCTTCTGGACTCAATCAGGCCATACTATTTTTTTAGAAACTGCTTCTTAGAAACCAGTTTTTACTTTACCAATATCTTTGCATCGGCTACCATATAGACTCCTGCAGAAAGAGCCACACGGGTCTCTCCGGCATCAACAGTAGCATTGTATACATTCATACCGGCAACATTTGTCACTGCAACTTCAGTCGGTTCGGCAGCTTCTATCACAATCTCTCCAGCCTCGCCACGTACACGCAAGCCATTCTGAACAGCAACAGACTCTACTCCTGATGTGCTGCCAAGAGAGAAACAAGCGAATACCGAGCCATACTGTGTGGGCTTATCGCTGGTAACATCCGTTCCAGCAAAAGAAAAGGCGGCATTGCTTCGGGCAAAACAATAGAGCATGCCATCAACCGGATTTACAGCAGCGGCACTGAGGGCACATAAAGCAGCATTGATTAGTGAATTATGCTCGCTCACTGTCCAGGTATTCTCATCCACATAATCAAGGTATGTTCCGGCTTTCTGATATACTTCGCCATCTTTCTTGGCATCCATCATCACATGCCCATAAAATCCGGTCTTGCCATCATACTTTACAAGAGCTGTATACGCACCGATGCTGGCAACCTCACTCCATACACCACCATCAAACGCTCCGTCGGCAGTCGAGAACTTCACTGCCATAGCCTGAAGCTGTGCAGCGCTCGACTTAACAGCAGCCTCAGAAGAGCCAGCGGCACCAAGACCTCCGTTTACAGCACCATACACATATAGCGCCCCGTCAGCCACATCTACACCACTTACACCAAGCACCACCTTACCGGCTGTATTGCCATAGCTCTTAAGCGCCGTAAGCCATGAGCACTCCATTGTCGAAGTATTCACAGCACCAGCCACCAGATTATCCCATGCTACGGAATTAGCGGCCAATGTGACTGTTGCCGTTCCTGATGCAAGAGTGCCTTCTTCGCCGGCTTTCGGCTTCACTATTGCGGCGAAATAGAGCTGTCCGTCGGCATAAGTAAGGCCTTTCAGACGCTCATATATGATATTCTCCGATGTCATTTCCGTGCGACCGAGATAGTTACCATCCTTGTCGAGCTTCATTATGTAGATTGACGACGGAGCATCACCCTGAGTGTCGCCACTCCAACCGGCCATATTACGGGGAAGGGCTACATAATGCGAAGCGCTCACACCCTCGGCAATCATAGGCATGCGGATATATCCACCGACATATATATTACCTGATTCATCCACACATACTCCTGAAGGATTCACTCCGTCGGTCATTACCTTATTGTTGACAGGAGTCTGGTCCATATCGAAAGTGCGCATCCACTCGATATTTCCCTCGCCATTGATCTTTACGAGAAGTTGCTGATATATCCAGCAGCTGAGATTCCATTCAGGAAGTGTGTTGCGTGCACCTGAGGCATCTACAAACTCAGGAGCATACCAGGTGGTGCCATCCTGCGAGGAGCGCACCTTGAACTGAGCCACGACACCACCGTCAGAAGTAGGGATGATCGAGGCATCACTTGTATCACCATAACCTGACGAAGCGTATACGGCCCACATCTTCTTACCGTCGGCATTATGCTTAATGATGACAGGGGTACGGTTTTCCGATGATACCGCCGGACCGTTGCCGATCAGTTCGCCATCGTAATTAAACGCTGTGGTAGCTGTATTTGAAGAGAAGTGACTAAGTGATATGGCCTTACCGTCAGAAGAGATAACAATTTCCCTGGGAGAATCCTGAGCATTAGGCGTATCCATAAGATAATTCCACTGATATGCTGGAGCTGTGCCGTTGGCAGAAACTGATGCCAGCAACGATACGCCGGCACACAACAGAGTAAATTTCTTCATGCAATAATGATTTTTAACTGTGTAAAATATGTGAATTCAAGGTGCAAAGTTACGTCCGCACCACATCATCAAAAATACCATGTTTTAAGTATTTTTCATCCCATTTTCAGGCATTCGCTAATTAAAAGTAGGTATCCCATGACAAAAAAATTGTCCGGAGCATGCACACCCCGGACATTTTTTTTGAATACACAGTTAAAAATCAGATTACTTCACCAAGAGCTTTCTGCCACCGGCAATGTAAAGGCCACGTGGCAAACAGATGGTTATAGTTGAAGCAGAAGCTACAGGCACAGAAGCTACCTGACGGCCGGCGACATCATATACTGAGAGCTCCGTATCAGCACCGTTGTTGGTAACAGCCAGCCCATTTGCCACTGCACTGATCTCAATGCCTTCATATACACTTACACTCTCGATAGCGCTTGTAGCAACTTTCATGCTCTCCGGTAGAATAGCCTTGCCGATAAAGCCCTTCCAGTTTACAGCTTTCTCCGACGGTTCAAGACCGGCAGGAGCCGGAGTGCCTTTAGAGCGGGCGGTATAATATACAACACCTTCTGTGGGGTCGTAAGCCAGATCAAATACGGCAAGAGTCATGCCTGTGATAAGATTGAATGATGCATCTTCCTTATATTCAAGCGAATTACTATCAAAAGCACGCAAAAAGAATGGAGCCTGCGCAGCCATATTCCAATCGTAACCATAAGTATAGACATCCCCGCTGCCTGAAGGATTCTGAATAGCACCGAAGTAACCGACAATACCTGTCTTTGTCATATACGAACTTGATGTATTAGCGGCTACAAGCTGTCCATTTTTGGCAGAAGCCTTGAATAAGTAACCTTCTCTTGATTTGTTATTCGATGTAACAGATACACCGCTGACAGGATCCTTGAATATGCCGTTGCCCATACCGCCGATCCACAAATTGTCTCCGGCCTTGAATATTGATGTATTCTGAATCACATTGGCACTGTATTTGGTATCCCGCTCTCCTGTGTATATCGACATCCATTCCGCATTCAGATCGCTGTCAAACTTTGAAAGAACAAGATTATATACATTTGGGAGCGGAGAAAGACTGAAACCGCCAAATTCCACAGTCTCACCCTCGGCACCTTTCATGAACGACAGAGTGTAAAGCGCTCCATCCGACCATACCATCGACTGCACTGAACCCTTCAACAGAATACCTTTGTTGGCCACATTCTTAACAAAATAGCCATCGCTGTCGAGTTTGACAAGGAAAAGGTCACCATTGTCGTACTGCGTGAAGTCACCGTTATAGTTATTCATATTGTCGGGAGTGATAACAACCTCAGTTCCATCGGCTTTCGGGAAATGCATAGGCATCACATAGCGGCCACCGAGATATATGTTCCCCTCATTATCGCCAACCACACTGAGCAGATCGACAGATGCTACCGGAGCCTTCTGGTCGTTTACCTCAAGACGTTCCATATCAATGAAACGGTCCCACTCTATCACACCCTCGCTATCAAGCTTCAGAACGATAAGGGCATTGTAGCGGCCCTCTTCCTCATTGCACTCCCAATCAATAGCATAGTTATTCCCTTTGGCATCAACAAAGTTGATAGGCTCCGACTCATATCCTAAAGCATGACGCATACGGAGCGCAATAACAGCACCTCCGTCGGAAGTCGGTACCACACCATTCTGATTGGTCCACGTCTCACCACTGTTGCTGTAGACAGTATAGAGTTTCTCACCTGCCTTGTTGAGTTTTATCAGACACACATTATGGTTGGCAGAAGTGGTGGTTGACTTCGATCCTTCAAACAGCGTCTCGCCATTGTAGGTTATTGTCTGGTTTCCATCAGCGGTACCGGCTGTAGACAGCCAATACACACTATTGGCATCATAGGCAACCTTAAGAGGACACACCCCACTTGCAGTGGGCCCATCAAGGTAATTTACCCATTGCGAATCACCATCAGCGGCTGCCATATTCAGTCCACAAAGCATCGCTAATGCAACTAAAAGAGTAGATTTTTTCATACTTGATAATGTTGATTTTGATTTACGGATGCAAAGTTAGAATAGCGATTTTGGCCATGAAATACCATATTTTAAGTAATTTTCATGTCTGGGAATCGACATAATTACCCACTTTTCGGTATTTGCCATTCGCACGCGCGTAATTAACTTTGTATCCATAAAAATCAGCCTATGAAGTTATTGCTCCATACCATTCTGGGGATTATCTCATTTCTTCTTATTGCGCCAGATGTAAACGCCGCCAATTATTATCTTTCAGGCACCGTGACCGACAGCAGTGATGGCGCGACACTTCCCGGTGCATCTGTATCCGTAAATCCGGGGAGCCATATCGTGGCAACAGATACCGACGGCCACTTCTCTTTCACTCTTCCAGAGGGCACATACACTCTATCTGTAACATACATAGGATGCAAGCCCCTGAAGCGCATAGTGAAACTCTCCGGCAACACAGCCCTCAAACTAAAGCTTACATCTTCAGGCATTGCTCTCGGCGAGGTTACTGTAACGGCGAAGGAGTCGGCCGGCATCACCAGTTCTTCACGTATCGGACGCGACGCCATGGCTCATCTGCAACCTACAAGCTTCACCGATCTGCTCGAACTTCTGCCAGGCGGCATGTCGAAAGATCCCAACATGTCGTCGGTCAACTCCATAGCTTTGCGCGAGACCGGTGTGAAAGGTGCCACCGGAGGCGATGTGACCAATCCCGACTATGCCATAACATCTCTCGGCACCCTGTTCATGGTCGATGGCGCACCGATCAGCGGCGATGCCAACCTTCAGACAATAGGTACGACTTCCGATGCCACATCGCCCGACTATTCACGCAACGTCACCAACCGAGGGGTAGACATGCGTACGATAGCCACCGACAACATCGAATCGGTGGAAATCGTGCGGGGAATCCCGTCGGCAGAATATGGCAACCTCACATCAGGATTGGTCAACATAAAACGTATCCGCCGCTCCACTCCCTTGAACGCCCGCTTCAAAGCCGATGAGTACAGCAAGCTATTCTACGTAGGCAAAGGCTTCGGCATTTCCGGCCATGAACATGTGATCAACGCCGACCTCGGCTGGCTCGATTCAAAGAGCGATCCGCGCAACTCTCTCGAAAACTACAAACGTCTTACAGCATCTGCGCGTCTGAGCATGCGTTGGCTTCGACCCTCCACAGTCACATCATTTTCTTTCGGTGGCGACTTCACCGGTTCGTTCGACAATGCCAAGACCGATCCCGACCTGACCTACCGCAAAGTCGATGAATTTAAATCGGAATATCGCCGCACAGCCATTACCTCCGATTTCTCAATCAATTTCCCCCACTCTTCACTGCTCAAAGGGGCGCTTATCAATGCATCGGCAAGCTTCCAGAACGATAAGCTGACACGTCGCAAGCAAGTAGCGCCACAACGTGCATCCGTAGCGCCCACCTCCATGTCAGAAGGGGTGAGCGACGGCCAGTATCTGCTTGGCGAGTACATCGCCGACTATATCAGCGAAGGTAAGCCGGTAAATATATTCGTCAAGGCCCGTGCCAACGGCTCCCTGCCATTTGGAAAAGTATCGAACGACTGGAAAATCGGTGCTGAATACACATTTTCAAAAAATTATGGTCGCGGACAAGTCTACGACCTCACCCGCCCACTGTCGGCATCATGGACATCACGCCCCCGCGCCTACAGCGACATCCCGGCTCTTCAGGTGGTATCTTCATTCATTGAAGAACGAGCCACACTCCCAATCGGTGCAAACAGCCTGGAAGTGCAGGCCGGTGTACGCTCTATCTCGCTCGTTGGACTTGACGCCAGATATGACCTCAACGGAAAGATATACCTCGATCCGCGAGCCAATGCAGTATGGAATTTCCCTGCTATACACATTGGCGAACGCGACCTACGTCTGCTCATTGCCGGCGGATGGGGACTTACCACCAAAATGCCCACCGTCGACTACCTGTTCCCACAGCAAGCCTACAACGACTTCGTGCAGCTCAACTATTACGACGTAGCCAATCCGAAAGAAAACAGCCGCGTGAATCTGCGCACCTACATCGACGATGCCACCAACTATGCACTGCACCCCTCACGCAACCATAAGTGGGAAGTACGCTTCGGAGCAGAGATGCAGGGCAACAGAATGTCTGTGACATATTTCCGCGAGAAGATGAACGACGGATTCCGCTATTCATCGTTTTATGCGCCGTATTCCTATCGCAAATATGATGCATCGGCAATCGATGCATCAACACTCTCCGGTCCCCCGTCGCTCGATATGATTCCCTACGAGGATGTGACCGTGCTCGACGGATTCCGACGCGCGTCAAACGGCACAAGCATTGACAAAGAGGGTATCGAATTCCAACTCAACACAATGCGATTACCCTACATAGCCACCGCCCTTACCGTGACCGGCGCTTGGTTCCGATCCACCTACTCCAACTCTCAGATGCTATATGCCACAGTATCCGATGTTGTGGGGCAGACAGCAGTCAGCGATATGTTTGTAGGCCTTTACGACTATCGCGACGGACGTGTCAACGAACAGTTCAACACCAACTTCATGTTCGACACCCAGATACCACGCTGGGGACTCATCTTCACCACTTCCATTCAATGCATGTGGTGGACTAAATCAACGCGCCTGCGACAGAACGGCGTACCGGTAAGCTATCTCTCGGCAGCTGACGGCGAGCTACATCCATATACCGAAGCCGATGCCGCCGACCCTACCTTGCAGTTCCTCATCAAACACTACAATGAAGACACCTACAAGACTTTCCGCATTCCGCGAGCGATCTATGTCAACCTGAAAGCGACAAAAAGTATAGGGCGCTACCTCAATGTAGCGGTTTTCGTCAACCGTCTTTTCGATCATCTACCCAGCTACTACTCCAACGGCATACTTGTGCGCCGCTCCTCCGACCCCTACTTCGGCATGGAGCTAAACTTCAAGATATAAATAGAACTGATTTAAACTTATTGAGAATGTCACATCAGTTTTCATAATAATCACAACGCATAACCATTCAATTCCATAAATGAAACGAATACTTCTGTATCTTATTCCGTTTGTCACTCTACTATGTTCCTGTGGCGACGACACTCTCTCCGGAGCTGTCGAATCGACTCCTATAATTATCACAATCGACCGCCCGGCCGATCTTGAGCCGGATGCCACAATTGCCCGTGGCACATTCACGTTCAAAAACATATCCTCCGGTCAGATCTCTGAATGGCTCGAAGGCGACGACATATCGGTCATACCAGGATTCTACGACATCGACTATACGTCAGAGGTGACATCGACATCCGGTACCGTCACTCAAATGAAAGCATCACGCCGTTCTGTAGTGATTCCATCCGGCTCAAATCCTGTCAACATCGTCATGCAGGCCTACAACAACCGTGTTGCCGACGACCTTATCATTGCCGAGGTATTCTTCTCTGGCCCACTACAGAGTTCAGGCAACCAATACTCTGGCGATGACTATGTAAAAATTTACAACAATACCGACCATGTGATCTACGCCGACGGTATCACTTTCTGGGAATCTAAATTTGTCACTTCCGACAAGTACAACTACACTCCCGACATCATGAGCGAAGCCGTAACCATACAGGCCATCTACACCGTACCCGGATCAGGCACCGATCATCCGGTACAGCCCGGAGAATATTTCCTGCTCGCCGACACAGGTATCGATCATCGCACTATCAATCCCAATTCATTCGACCTCTCCATCGCCGACTTCGAATGGTACGACATATCCACTAAGCCCAACAACCTCGACATCGACTCACCCCTCGTACCCAACCTCGACAAGTGGTATTGCTACACACTCTCATTCTTCGTGCTCCACAACCGTGGCTTCAAGGCCTACGGCATAGCGCGTATCCCCGTTGACAGCGAGACATATCTGCGCGACTATCTCTATACCTACAATTACGATATAATATCCGAGGCAGGCGTGTTCCCGATGGAAGCATCATCATTCCGGCTTCCGAATGAATGGGTAGTCGATGCCGTATGCTGCTCGGTAGCAGCCAAATATGCATGGAACGTGGTCGATCCTTCGCTCGACAGCGGATGGACTCACTGCGGCACCATCGACAAGGACAAGACACGCTATTTCCATTCGGTACGGCGCAAGGTGTTGCACATCAACGACAACGGCATACCCGTGCTGAAAGACACCAACAACTCTACTGCCGATTTCAATCCCGACTGCATCGCATCAGAGATTGAATTACAGGGGACACCAGTCGATGCCAATGGTACTCCGTGCGTCTCACTTACCTACGATGGCGTAACTCCCGTCCCTGCCGATGCCGCCGATGCCTACCGTCAAGCCAACCGCCGATGAAAGCGATACCATCAATTGCCATCATATTAGTCACGCTCGCTGCGGCACTGAATGCCACAGCGAGCGTGCCGACAGATTCCCTTGAGACACCCGACATTCTGCAACGTCAGATGCGTGCCGAATCAAAGGAAATCAATTTTGTCACAGCCCCCTATCAGTCACCGGCAATGCGCCAGTTCCGGTTGCCATTCACGTTCGGCACTGCCGGCGCTGGATGGAAAGGCGACTACTTGTCATCTCCTGTCGACCCACAGGCTGGAAGCGGCGAGCAATACGGATTCTTCAACGCCGATGCCGAAGTGAAGTACTCTACATCAACCCTTTGGGGTGGAGCTACATATACAAACGGTATAATACGCGACGTGCTCTACAACGAAACATCCGACCTTGATCTCATCTACCCCTACGTCACTGCCGACGAGGTAGGTGGTGACATCCGTGCCGAACGGTATGCTTTTTCAGGCGGATATGCAGATTGCAGAGGCCGCCTCGCATGGGGTGCGTCACTATCATATGTCGCCGGACTATATTACCGCAATGTCGATCCTCGACCGCGCAACACAACCGGACGCCTCGATATCTCGGCGGGGATTGCCATGCGCGTGTTTCACGATTACTTTATCGGTGTGGCCGGCGCATACAGAAAATATCGTCAGACCTGCGATCTCGAATTCATGAGCGAACTGGGCGATGCCAAAGTGTACCATCTCACAGGTCTCGGCAACCATTATGAGCGATTCACCGGCACAGGCTACAGCAACTATTACAACGGTGACCGTTTCTCTGGACGCATATCCATCGTGCCTGCTTCACGCAGAGGTCTGACTATTGACGCAGAGGTGTCACGCTTCACATTCGACCACATATTAAAAGATCTCAACCGTCTTCCAATGGCCTCGGTGTGGCACAATGAGATGGATTTGCATGCCTCATGGCGCGGCGTATCCGGCACAATCGCCTATGGCATAAAGGGCGAAGGCCGATTCTACCGCCGCCATGGCACAGAAAACATATTCGGCGATGCTGTCACCGGCACTTATCCTCAGATAGGTTCGCTCGAAATGTATGCCGACAACCTCAAGCAAGCATCTGCCGCATTATTTTTTGAGCACTCGTCGCAAAGCATCATCTGGAGCATTGAGCCGGCATGGAGATATACCCACCGCTCACAGATATATGCCATGCCCGCTATGCAGGCCAAGGATATCAACGGACAGGCAGGCGTGACAGCATCAATATCTACTCTGCGCTTTTCAGGGTGGTATGCCGGACTATCCGCCAATTATAGTGCCACATATGAGGCCACAGTGATGCCGGTACACGCTTTCTCCTCACAACTATCGCTCAGCCGCAAGATCACATCGCTCCACGCCGTCGGGCTTCTGCTCTCCTACATCCATACCGACTATCATCACGGACCGATAGCTAACGGTGGCTCCGCCACTCTACGGTTTCTCTTCTAAACAATAATCTGCAACTTATTGCACATCGATGTGCATTTAACCATAACATCCAATCATGAATCTTCGTAAACTGATCTTATCCGCAGCTACCATCGCCATAGCGCTTTCTGCCTCGGCATATACTGCGGTAACTGATTCCACAGTCCGCACCGGTACCCTTCCCAACGGACTCACCTACTACATCCGCCAGAACAATGTCCCGGCAGGCTGCGCCGATTTCTTTCTTGCACGCAACGTTGGCTCTGTGGTAGAGCACGACAATGAGCGCGGCCTCGCACATTTCCTTGAGCACATGTGCTTCAACGGCACCGAGCACTTCCCCGGCAATTCCCTCATATCCTACCTTGAGACCCTTGGTGTGAAGTTCGGCAAAAATCTCAATGCTTACACCTCTACCGACGAGACCGTCTACAATATTTGCAAAGTGCCGACAGCACGCCAGTCGGCAGTTGACTCATGCATGCTCATACTACGTGACTGGAGCTGCGCACTTACTCTTGCCGACAAGGATATCGACGACGAACGTGGTGTGATCGTAAACGAATGGCGCCACCGCAACTCATCGGCCAACCGTATGCTCGAAAAGGCCCTGCCCGATCTTTATCCTGGTTCGCTCTACGGTGAGCGCATGCCTATCGGGAAAATGGAGGTAGTGGAGAACTTCAAGCCACAGCTGCTCCGCGACTTCTACCGCCGCTGGCACCGCCCCGACGATGAAGCCATAATAGTGGTAGGCGACATTAATCCCGACACCATCGAAGCCCGTATAAAGACTCTTTTCGGCCCCATCAAAGCTCCTAAAGGATCAAAAAAGGTTCCAGTAGTCGATGTGCCTATGAATGAGAATCTGATTGTATCATGCCAGACCGATCCTGAACAGCCGGTACGCATGATTCAGCTCCATTTCCGCCATGATACCCCCGAATGCAACTCTGCAACCGAGGAGCTTCGTGCGGAGCTGATATCGGAACTTCTGCTCAACATGCTCGTCAACCGATTCGACGAACTTGAAGCCGACCCCGACTGCCCGTTCAACCATATGGGTCTCGCCGACCGCAAGTATATCATGTCGCGTCCGGCGCAGTCGCTCATGTTCCGTGGTCTGTGCCAGCCGGGCCGTGAGGTCGAAAGCCTCACCTCATGGTACCGCGAAGTTAAACGTGCCCTTGATTTCGGATTTCTACCCTCCGAACTTGACCATGCCAAATCGCAATTCTCCGAATCGCTCGACAATACACGTCGTAAAGCAGCCCGCAAGAGCAACTCCGACTTCGCCCGTGAATATGTGCGTCACTATCTCGACGGCGGTATACTCGCGTCAGCAGACGCACATGCCGATTCCATCACGGCACTCCTCCCCACAGTCACTGCCGATGACATGACCGCCGCACTCCGTGCCATCGCAAATCCATCAGGCCGTGGTGTGGTGATCCTCTCATACATGCCGCAAGACAGTGTGACATTTACCGCCGACGATATGCGCAAAGCATTTCTCAGTGTCAACGACATGACATTGACACCATATGTAGATCGCGTAGTCGACGGACCGCTCCTTGAGACAGAACCAATACGCGGAAGTATCACTGCAACCGACTCACTCGGACGTTTCGATGCCACGGTCTACACCCTGTCAAACGGAATCCGTGTGCTCGCACGCCAGTCGTCATTAACTCCGGGCCATATATTTATCCGTGCCCTCAGCCCCGGAGGCCTCTCGATGGAGTATGCCGACAGTATTATCCCGTCGCTCAAGATGCTCGAAGAGGTGATACCTCTTTCAGCTTACGGACGTTTCTCCGCCAACGATCTCAAACGACGCCTTACCGGAAAAGACCTTAAAGTATCGGTTGAGATCAAAGAGACAGAAGAGAAAGTGGAAGCAGCTACATCATCCGAAAATCTCGCCGACGCATTCCGTCTGATGTATCTGCGCATGACCGACATCCGCCCTGACCGAAAAGCGTATGCCTCTATGGTCAAGACCCGCTCTGCCCAACTCCGCAACATGATGCGGAATGCCATACAGATAATGGGCGACTCGATACACCGCAACGTTTACAATCACCATCCACTCGGAGCCAAGACCATAGCATCAACAGTAGAGGCAGCCGACTACGATACGATGCTGCGCCTATACCGCAACCGGTTTGCCGACTGCTCCGACTTCACATTCTACATCACCGGCGATTACGATCCATCCACGCTTCCCGACCTTCTGGAGCGCTATGTGGCATCGCTTCCTGCGGCCGGCCGCATGGAACAACCCCGCGAGATGGGCTACCGATATACTCCTGGCAACAATGAGCTGCATTTTACAGCAGAAATGACAACACCTCAATCGGTAGTGTACACATTCCGCCACACGCCTCTCGACTACAACATGAGCAATATCGTCACTGCAACCGCGCTCGGACGCATTTATAAGTCGCGCCTGCTCGCCGAACTACGCGAAAAGCGAGGCTGGACCTATTCCATTAATTCGCATGCTTCGGTAGTGCCTACCATCAACGGCATAGACGGACCGACATTCCTCATGCCGGTATATATAAAGGTACCATATGGCAACGAAGATGAGACTGCAAAAATCGTAACCGACATACTCACCGACATAGCTACCAACGGAGTAACCGAAGAAGAGGTGGCCAAAGTACGCGAATCGTCCCTGCGCGACGATGCCGAAAGCACCACTGACAACGGCTACTGGCTTGCTGTGCTGAAAGTATTCGACAAGGAGGGCGTGGACTACCCGGCAGAATATGTACCAGCCATAAAGGCTCTCAATCCCGATGCCATCCGCGACTTCGCCGCACGCCATATAATACCTGCGTCGACCATGCGCATAATCATGACTCCTGACGAAGCATCGGCCAACGCTAATAATAAATAAGCTGAGAGGGTATTTAATAATAATTTTAGAAACACTCTAAAACAAAGCCGGATGAAGCATCACAACTCCATCCGGCTTTGTCACATATGGACACCAATCGGCGTATCCATCGGAATCTCATATTGTATTACTGAAATACAGAGTATTACATAGCTTTCATGATAGCTTCAGCCCAGAAATTGCCAAGCACAACAGCACCCTCCTTGCTTGGATGGAGATAAAATGTTCCAGCATTTCCATTCTCAGGCGCAAAGAGAGTCTGATAGTTATCGCGGAAATACTCATAGCCTTTTGTGTCGCCAAGGTACACATGTCCCGGATGTTTGGCAGAATAATGCTCCACGAGCTTCTGTATCATCGGGAAATATGACTGGAGTCGCTCAAGTCCTGCCTTAAGGTATGTAGCCTTGTTGTAAGTGTTCGGGCTATACCATATAGGCTGCTGCACTACAACTTTGCTATTGGGGAACTCCTCAAGAAGGGCGTTGATAATCACCTGCAGATTAGTATAATACTGTTCAGGCGACACCGGAGCACCAAACGGGCCTTTCTGCGCACTGTCGTTTGTTCCGAGAGAGATGGAGAATATCATGTCGCCACCGTTGGCCGACAATTCCTTTGCCGCCGCTACCGATGCCGCGAAATTCTTGTTGGTGACAGGAAGAAAATCCACAGTGGTACGTCCGCTTACACCACAGTTGCGGAAATGCACATCCACGTCCTTCATATGTGCGGTAATATAGCGTACAGCAGTGGCAGGTGGCGCATCATTCTTCTTATCTTCAAGCAACGCGCCATAGGTGATGCTATTGCCCATAAACACTATATTCACATCTTTGGCCAACGCAACGCTCCACATGCACAGCGCTGCCACAATCATTACTATACTTTTCATAGTCAGGTCTCTGTTCTAAAGTATTTTATTAAGTAAGTGTTCAATTTTAATTTATACAATATGCAAGCTTATTTTTAGGCGATTTCGGTGCGGAGCGAAGGAGAATATAAACATATTCGACTGAGGGGACAAACCGGAAGCGGCAAAAAAGACGCTGCAGATTGTATAAAAGATTTTTGTTCACTTACTATCGGTTAAATTTGAACACTTACTTAAGTAAAAAAAGCCACGTGCATATATTAATCATGCACATGGCCTCTTTATCATCAGTTCAGTATTGATTAGTTGGCGGGATTTACGTCAACAATCTCCACATCAAACACAAGCATCTGGTTAGGACCGATACCTGCAGCGGGCTGACCGTTCACACCGTAACCGAGCTTGCCGGGGATGTAGAGAGTAGCCTTGCCACCCTTCTTGAGCATCTTGAGGCCTTCGCCGAAACCGGGCACTACGCCACGGGGCATGAAACGCACTGGATTGCCCTTGCTTGAGTCAAACTCCTTACCGTCGGTGAAACGACCGGTATAGTTCACCATCAGCGGGGTGCCATCCTCGATAGCATCACCTTCACCGGGATTCTCGATCTTATAGTAGAGACCGCTCTCGCTCTTCTTGATAGCGGGATCAGCCTTCATCTGTTCAGCCATATACTCCTCACCGGCCTTAATGTTGGCCTGTGATTCGGGAGAGTTCTCCTTTTCAGCTTCCTTGCGCTCCTGAGCGACCTTCTCGGCACGCTGTGCGCACTGCTGGAACTGCTCCTGCATATCGTCTAAAAGTGGCAGAGAATCAGCAAGAAGAGCTTTCTTAAATTCGGCAAGCCACTTGGCAGCATCAACATCCATGCCAAGTTCGTTCATGGCATATACGCGCTGCTGAGCCAGACGCACACCCATGCTCAGACCCTGAAGGTAGCTCTGATCGGCGGTATCGGCGAGAACAGCTGTCTGCACACCGCGCAGGAAAGCCTCCTTGTCAACCTTTACATTAGCGGGGGCATTCTGAAGCATCTGCGCAGCCTGACCACCGGCTACGTATCCCCATGCTGTTGTGAGCGAATCGTTGAGAGCCTGCTCCTCAGGAGAAAGCTTGCTTGCTGTGTTACCTCCACAAGATGTTGCGGTGCCCACAAGCATGGCTGCTGCTCCGAGGGCAAAAATAATTTTCTTCATCAGTGTTGTTATTGTTTTGTTTAGATTGATTTAAATTAATTATTTACCTTAATAAGTTCGACATCAAAGATAAGTGTGGCGTTCGGACCGATCACATTACCAGCGCCATTGGGTCCGTATGCGAGATTTGAGGGAATAAACAGACGCCACTTAGCACCCTCTTTCATAAGCTGAAGAGCCTCGACCCAACCTGGAATAACCTGGGTGACACCGAAAGTGGCAGGCTCGCCACGCTCTACAGAGCTATCGAATACAGTGCCGTCGATAAGCTTGCCGGTGTAATGCACAGTAACGCTGTCGTTAGCAACAGGCTGTTTGCCGGTACCCTCTTCAAGCACCTCATACTGAAGGCCCGAAGCTGTAGTCTTCACCTCAGCACGCTTTCCATTCTCATCGAGGAAAGTCTTGCCAGCAGCGGCATTTACCTCGCCCATCTTCTCAGCGGCGGCACGCTGTTCAGCCTCCATCTTCTCGAAAAATTCCTTGATCTCTTTTTTGGCGTCATCGTAGCTCATCTTGGCTGGAGCACCCTCAAACACGGTTGCAACGCCATCAGCGAAGTCCTTGACATTGATTTCCTTGATGCCTGAAGCACGGAAATTATTGCCCATGCTCAATCCAAGAGCATAGCTTATACGGTCTAATGAATTGTTGTCCATAAATATATTCTTTATTATTTTGGTTATTAAATGTCTATGCCAATTTATTTTTACCACAGCTGTTCGAAACAGACTGTTACTTAATTATCTGTTCTCCATTTTCTGAACAGACAATTACAAAATTAACCATAATATTTGAATTGCCAAATTAAGCTACCTCCTTCCCTATATACATTATTATAATATAACATATCTCACGTAATAATAACATTTAGAGGCATTATATGTTTCCTCTCTTTCATTTACATGGCAACATATGCATGAGCCCATTTTGTAACATCCGGCACAATCATTGTAACACCGATTAAGTTAAAATTAAGTTAAAACGCAGAGCCTACACCATTTTGTGCATATTTTGTAATTTGTTTGCAATTCGACTGCTTTTATCATCAAAATATAAAATGCTGATAATCAGCATTGATTATGTTTATAAATGTTAAATATTTAAATTTGGTGAATTTTTCTTCAAAAAGCTATTGTCAATTCAAAACTTATCCATACATTTG